>CAZOTG010000026.1:0-13400 GCA_964582585.1 uncultured Chromatiaceae bacterium
GCCAAGCGAAATGATCCAGCACCGCGTCGCTGGGCATGTGGCGGAACCAGTTGGACAGACGCGGCTGATTGCGCAGCAGGATGGTGCCGGCCAGGGCCGTGCCCACCATGCAGAAACCGAGAAAGATCTTGCCGAAGCCCACATGGGCCCACAGCCAGTTGTTGGAATAGGTGGGCGGAAACGGCAGGGCGGTGGGCTGCAGCAGCAGGATCCAGATGCCCAGGATCCACATCAGGGGCAGAGCCACCACCGCGGTGGGTCGAATCACCGGGAAGCGCCAATAGGCGAAACCGAAGATCACCCCCAGGCTGAACAACTGGCTCATGAGCAATTCGAAGAGGTTGACGAAGGGACCGTGACCGATGCGCATCCAGCGCTCCGCCAGGGCGGCGGCCAGCAATACCACGCCGCTCACCAACAACAGAAACACATGATTTTCGTAGGAGCGATTGATGGCCGCGCCGGCGGCGGCACCGCGCACCCAGACACCGCGCATGGCGATGAAGGTCGCCAGGGCATAGGCGCCCAGGCCCGCCCACAGCCAGGGCAGTTCCGTCGCCGTTCCGTTAAGCGCGTTCATACTATATTGCCTCTTGCAAAAGGTTTCCCGGTATCGCGTCGTTCGCCCTGCGGCACGGCACTGCGCACGGGTTCGATCAAGACCTCTCCCGATACCACGGGCGGCGTAACCTCCGGCGTCTGGGTGACCGCCGACCAATTACCGAACTTCTGCCAGAAGTGGGTAAAGAGTCCCAGCACGCCGATGATCGCCGTGACGAACAACAGTTGCAGGGTGGGAAAGTAGAAGATCTTATAGCCCATCCAGGTGGTGAGGTGTTCATAGCGCAGCTTGCCGCCCGGCACTTGCGCGGTGTCCCCCGGCTTCAGTTCCACCCGTTCGCCGTCGGTGGTGTTGACCACCAGGATGCCCTGGGTCTTGCTGCCGTCCAGCACCCACGCCGCGTCTTCCTTCATGCCGGTGTCGAGCCGCAGCCAGAACTTGATCTCCGAACCGCCGGGCGGCGTCCAACTGTTGTCCTGCTTGAACTCGAACAGGGGATAGGCGGGCATGTTCACGGAACCGGTCTCGGGACGGCCGTGATCGGGGATCCAGGTGAGGATCGGTGCATAGCCTTTGTTGAACGAGGTATAGAAACGATAGCCGTCCACCACCAGCGGTTTGTCGTCGCCGATCACCCGCCACTCCCAGCCGCCGCGCCCGTCCGGCACCTGGATATGGCTGCGGGTGGGGCCGCGCATCATGCCGGCTGCGTAATCCACGGTATAGGGTCCCTGAATGAAATGCACCTTATCGAGGTGGCTGCTATGCAACGGCCCCGCGTGCTTATCCAGCAGGTCATCCGCCGAAAAGGCCGTACCCTGCAGCATCTCCACATGGGCCTCGAAACGGGTCAGTGTACCGATGGCGACCAGGACCACCACGCCCAGCAGGGCGAGGTGAAAGACCAGCAGGCTGCCGCGGCGATGGATGCGGGGATTGGTGATGATCGCCGCCAGCAGGTTGATCGCCAGCAAGGCCATGGGCACCACCAGCACCCACACCGGCGTGGAGGCGGGATTGTTGTAGCTGAGGGCCGCGCCGATGGCCAGCAAGATCATCCCCACCAGGGTGAAGCGCAGCGACGATAGACGGCGGGATACGGCGCTCATGGGATATTGTTGCAGGTTTCGCCGCCGGAACCGTTCATCCAGTTGATACCCGATAGGCCGTTGCCCGGCGGACCGGCGGAACCGCAGCTGTTGGGCGTCCACTCCCCGCTATGCTGGAAATGCCGCACCTTGAGCGTCGAGCCGTTGTAATAGGGACCCTTGTAATAACGCTGCGGGGCCGGGGTACGCACCTGGGTGCCCGCCGGCAGTCCCGCCTCCGGGCCGATGTCATTGAGGTTGGCGAGGAAATTCTTGTTCTTCCAGCCGTGCGGGATGGACACATGACAATAGGTACAACGGAAATTCCGCACTACCCCTTCCTTGGCATGGCCGGTATGCAGATTGGTGGTGGGTACGCCTACGCAGGAATTGCCACTCGCGCTTGACGGGCGTCGGAAGCCGCTTTGAAGAGTCGAACTGGGGTTCAACGGTCCCAGGGGGAACGACTTGCCGTAATAGTTGTAATTATGACAGCGGAAACACAGGGCGTCGGGCTGATTGGTGCCGGACTGATTGTCCCAGGGCCCCTTCAACAGAAAATCGTTGGTAGAGCCATGGGGGCCCCAGACGTTCCCCTGCTCGCCTCCGACCGGTACCGCGCCATCGGCCACATTGGTATTGGAGCCGTGGCAATCGGTGCAATACATGGTCTGCACGCCCACCCCGGCGTTGAAGGGTGAACGCCACACGTCGGGGCTGCTGATCTCGCGCTCCGAGATGACACGGCCGGTCTCTTTTAGCACTGGGTGCCAGGCGCGGTGATTGTGGGTCCTGTAATTAATGCAGTTGCCGAATTTGTCCCGGTAGCCAGGCCGGTTATCCGGGGTACCGACCGTCCCCACATTGACCTGGCAATCGCCGATGGCGCCCGCCGCGCCGGTATCGGGATCGAAGGATCCCGAAGTGGTGGGCGTCGATGCCACTATCTCACCCTTGTGGTCATCAGGCGACTGATACTCCATGGCCACGTTGGTGTACTGGAACAGGGAGTTGGTGCCCGGCGGCGTGCCACCCTTGAACGATCCCAGGTTGGGCGGGGTATTGAAGGCGTAGTTGGAGTGGCACTTTAGGCAGATCTGATATTCGCGGGTCACGTAGGGCGCGTTGACGTTGGTGCTGCCGCCCACCCCCGGGTCGCCGCGTTTGATCTCGAAGAAGGTCGGTTCACTGCCGAAGGCGGTGGACGGCCAGTCCTCGGGTTCCACGCCGAAGGCACCGCGCAGCACCCCTGAAGCGAGGTTGGTATGGATGCCGCCGGTGGCCGCAATCTGGGTCGAGGTGTGGTTATGCGTGCCTTCCGTGGACGGCACCGTGGGATCGTCATTGAACAGGCGATTGCGGATCACGCGGTGAGGATTGTGGCAGTCGGTACATTCGGCATGGCGATTGGTAAGGTCGCCCTTACCCATATTGAGCTGGGCCTCGATGAAGTCCTTGCCGTTTTGCGGAAGATCCTTGCGCGTGCCGATGTCGTGCATCTCCTTACCCGCGGGCTGGTCGGTGTTGGCGATGGGCATATGTCTCGGCAGGGTGGTGAAGTCGGTCTTGATATCGGGCACGCCGAAGCCGGGGCGCATGGATTGATTGCGCAACACATCGCCGTCCGCCGAATGACAGGCGTAGCAGACTTGTTCGATGGCGGGATTGCCGCCCGACTTGTATTTCGCGCCGGCGGGCGTCACCGCCGTCGGCCCGTCGGTGCCTTCACGGAGGATGCGCCGCGATCCCTGCACGGTATGGGGATCGTGACAGTTCAAACAGGCGGCCTGCCAAACGCGGGTCCCTCTCGGAAATTCGCGCAGGTCAGCCGCGGCGTCCTGGTAATCGTAAGTGGCGACCTTGCTGTTGGCATGGGCCGAACCCACCCAGCCCGCCTTGTTGTGACAGGCCAGACAGATGATGTCGCGGTTGGCATCGAACTGGCCGTCCACCGGATCGGATTTCTGGAAACGGTTCACGCGCAGGAATTTGATGTTCTCGTTGGACGTATCGCGGATATGGGGGTCGTGACAGGAGATACATTCCACGCGATTTTCTTCGAGGGGCACCAACGGCGCCTTTTCACCGCGCACGCGATTGTGTACCTGGGTCGCCACCGAAGGATCATAGAGTTCACCGTCACGCGCCGCCTGGGCGCTGTCGAAGGTGAACGAGATGGGATGATCGTTGGTAAGATCCACGCCCAGCTTGCGAGTGAAGCCGGTGTTGGCGCCCAAGCCCTCGGGTATGGTATCGCCGGGCCCTATCCCCGGCCCGGTAAAGTCGACATTAGGAAATTCGACGCGATTGAGTACGTTGACTTCGCCCAGCGCCAAGGTGCCGTCGTGACAGGAAAGACAGAGTTTGGACTTGGCGCGCGGCTGGCCCAGATCGACGGCATCGAGGGAGCCGGAGGTATAGGTCTTGTAGGTGGCCTTGGACAGATTGCGGTTCCACAGCGGCGCCTTGGGGGCCTTGGTGGCGCCGTGTGGGGTGTGGCAGAACGCGCAGATCTGGGATTCGCTGGAGGCGGCGGCGTTACGTTGCGGCCCGTTGAATTCCTGGTTCGGCAGGATGGGGATGACGGTGGCGGAAAAATTGTGTTTGGTGTTGCGGATATCGGCAATCCGTTCCGCCTGCGCCGTCCAGGCGAACAGCATCAGCGCAATCGCGAGCAATGTGAGGACCCGGCCGTTGCGCAGCTTTCTATTCATGTCCCCTCTTTCAAAAACTGGAGTATCACTACCCGTCCATTGAAAGTATCCGCGATGTAGATGCGATCGCGCCGGTCAACCCATACCCCGCCCGGCTGATAGAACTCTCCCACCCCGTTCCCGGTACCACCGATCGGCATCAAAAATTGACCTGCGGCGTTGAATACTAACAAATAATCGAAATAGGATTCTACCACATAGATGTTGCCGTCTTTGTCCACGCCGACACCCTTGGGCCGCGGCATATCTCCCATGAACATCCCGCGCCGACCCACCGTCTGCAGGGGCTTCCCGTCCAGGGTCAACACCTGTATCCGGGCATTGAGGGTATCCGTGACATAGAGCTTGTCATGGGCGATGGTGAGAAAGGTAGGAGAATTGAAGTCGCCGGGGGCCTCGCCGCGCTTGCCGAAGGATTGCAACACCTCCCCGGCGTCGTTGAAAACCTTAATGTCATGGCCATGGGTCTCAGCCACATAGATGCGGCCGCTGGCGGGATCCCGCGCCACACCGGTGGGCCAGGACAACTGCCCCTTGCCGAGCGTGCCCAACGGGTGGCCCTCCCGGTCCAGGCGCACCACATAGCCGAGCTGGGCGTCCGCCACCAGGATTTCGCCATTGGCGCCGGGCGCGATGCCGATGGGCGTCAGAAAGCGCCGCTTGGGGGTGGCCATCTCCCACACCGCCATGGTCCCCGCGACCTCGTCGAAGACATACACCGCCTGCCGGCTCACATCGGTGACATATATCCGACCCGTATCGTCCACCATCACTCCTTGGGGACGCTGCAGGATCACCGGGGTATGTTTGGCGGAGGTGAGCCCCACCAACCATTTGAAGAAACGGGTACCGGTCGATGCCAGCTTGCCTTCTTCGGTCGACTGGATGTTTTCCTCACCGGTCAATTGACCTATATAGCGGTAGCGGGGGGGATCCGGCGGCGCCGGCCACACCCGGGCCGTGTCGGCATCGGCCTGGTAGCGCAATACGGTGTGGGTCGAGGCACAGCCCGCCGTCAATAGGACGAGACAGACTCCTACCAGAATGCTGACACGGGAAACAATGGTCACATTACTTGCTTTTTGCTGCCGGTGGGGCAGCGGAGGGGATCCTGAATACCTGAATGCGGCCGTTGAGGCTGTCGGCCACGTACAAGAAGCCGTTGCCCAAGGCCAGATCGGCGATACCCTTGAAGCGTGCCAGGCTCGCCCCGGTGCCACCGACGGTCGCCTGCAGTTGACCATGGTCGAAGATCTTGATGCTGTTATTGAAGAAATCGCTGACATAGGCACGGCCATTCTCATCGACCACGATACTGTCGGGAAAGACCAGGGCATCGTCCTGGAAGGCATAGAGGAATCGGCCGCTGTCCTTATCCAGAACCTGGCCGCGCTTGCCGAGGCGCGCCGTGACATACACTCCCTCCAGGCCAAGGGTCATGGCGGTGATATTGAGAAACTCGCCGTCCTCCATGCCGCGATCACCCAGCATGCGCCACAGTTCGCCCGCACTGTTGAACACTAGGATATGATCGAAGAGGCCGTCCGCCACGTAGACATCACCGGTGGTCTCGTCCACGGAGATCGCCACCGGCCTGCCTAGATTCAAGGAATCGTAAAAGGTCTGCAAAAGCTGTCCGTCATGGCTGAAGTGCAACACGCGATGGCCAAAGCCATCGGCGAGATAATACGAGAGATCCCCGGCTACATAAACATCGTTGATATCTATCGCTCTCCCGCCCTGCAATTCATTCTGGGGGCGGACACCCGGGTGTATCGACATGAACGGCTTCGGTCCCGCCGTGGCCAGTCCACGCAGGTCTTTGAGCACGCTCATGCGCCGGCTGACGGTGTCATACTCATAAAGGAGTTCTTGATCGGCATCCACGACGTATAAATAGTGATCGCGCACCGCCACGGCCACCGGCCGCTGCAGGCGCGTCTCCCCGTTGCCGACCATGGCATTGCCCATAAATCCGCCGGTGATGGTTTCGAGGGGATACAGCCAGGGATTCGACGGACTGAGCGGCGTCGGTTCGGCGGAGGCATGACCCGCCGGAGGCGTATCGCTCAAGGAGGCGCATCCGCCCAGGACGGACAGCAGCACCGACCCGCAAACGATTAACGCAAGCCGGGGGATTCGCGCGGTACCGAGTGGCATCGTCCACAATTCATGGTGGGGGGAAAGGCGACTTTACCGTGGCAAACGCCGCAGAATTTGCCTTGAATGATGGCCGACATGGTAATGGGATTGCCGCCCTTCTGGGGCAGGAAGATCGCTGGATGACAATTGGCACAGGTCAGCCATTGGGTATGCGGCTTATGGGGAAACCGCACATTGGGCATGGAACCGGTGTTCTTGAAGATGATGTCGAAATCCACGGGGAACATCACTTGTTCGCCGGTGAGACTCTGCCGCGGCTCGATCAAGTCCTGATTCAGCACCTTGACCCAGTTGATGATGCCGGCGTTGTCCCGGGGGAAATCCATCATGGCCTCCGCCGGGTCCGCCAGAACCTTGATGGCGTTGTCGGTGGGATCATGGATGCCGTCTTCGGCCAGCGGGACCACTTGACCCTGGGTTTGGAAGTGCAGGCCCCGGCTCCATACCGGCCCGCCGTTATCCTCGGCGCAGGCGTTGCCCGCCACCAGCAGGCAAACGGCAACCACCGTGCCATAACACGCGGACCGCATTCCCCTCCAACCGTTTGTTGTTATGCCTGCGATCATGCCTACCCCGTCTCGGCCCCTCCAGAAAACCGGGCCCTGGTAATATAGCGTCTTTTCTAGTTATTCGAAACACCCGCGGGAAACATATCCCCAGTCAGGCCGGGAATTGCTGCTTTCAGCAAAAAGTTTGGCTTTCTAGCTGCTTTTTATTGTACCCCCGCGAGACGCAGGGCCTGCCGCAGCTTATTCGTAGCCGCTTGCAATGCCATGATGCCCTGCTTATGGTCACCCTTTGCCGCCAGCGCCACTGCCTCACCGTGAATCTCCTTGGCGCGCGCTGCCAGCTTATCCATCATATCCACCGTCCGCTGCGCCGGATGCCGCTGCTCGATGGCAATCGGGATCAGTTCTTCATAACTGGCATAACGGGACAACTCATATTCGTATTCTTCCTTCGGCGTCGCGAAGTTTTTATCGTAAACCACCGTCCGCGATTCGAGCAATGCGCCCAGCGCCGCGGTCATCATATCGCTGGCGTCCTCCAGCCGTTTGACTGCACCCTCATAATCGTCCTTGGCAGCAAGGCCATCCGCCTCCTTCATGAGGCCATCGAATTTGGCACGGTCCAATTCCTTGCCGGATTTAGGCTTTATCCCCTTTTCCACATTCTTGCGATAGGACTTATCAAATCCCCGGATTTGATCCAACAATTCAGCATAATGCGGTTTGAAGTCCTGCCCTGCATCGGCCGGCACCAAACGGCCCACTTCACTGAGCAGATGCACTGCCTCATTCGCCGCCTGCATCGCCCCCCCATTATCACCTGCACTCAAAGCGGCATGGGCACTGTCTATCTGCTGCTTGGCCTGAGCCAGGAATTTCTTGGCTTCGGCATTGCCGCTGGCCATTACCCGCTTCGTAGCAGGCGAAGAATTGATCATCATTTCCGCGAAATTCAGCTTCTGCTTGACCTGAGCCGCGGTCACCGCCCGCTGTTGCTGGGGCTGCTGCTGGACCATCACGGTCTCGCCGCCGATCTTCACCTTATCTCCCGCGTTGGCGACATGGATCTTGCCACCCATGAAGGGGTGATTGCGGCATTCGTAGTACATCACATCCGGCGTCGCCGCCGTGGGCGTGAAGGTAACGTCCCCAATATAGGTGAATTGGCCCGTGACGCCGTCCGCCACCGTCCCTGCGCCACGACCCCGGGGACTGGTGGTGAAATAAAAGTCGTGTTGCACGTTGGTGCGCACGTGAAAGACATAGGTGACGCCCCGCGTCAGCACCAATTCCTCACCCTGTACCCCATCCACCACGAAGCCAATTTCATGCCCACGCCCGTAATTGGGGTGGTTTGGGGTTTTTTTCTCCACGGTGATCGTAAACTCCCGGGGAGCGCGATCCGCCACCACCGTTCGAGGCTTGGACGGTATCGCCTTGGCCATGGGCGCGGGGGCCGCCTCCATCGCCGGAGCGGGAACTGGGGCCTTTTCCTCCATATTCATTTCGGGGGCAGAAGCCGCCTCGAGGGCAGCGAATGGGACGCTCTCGGCAGGCGACGCCTGCGACTGATCGAGAGGCAATATCACCACGCCCTGGCCGCTCTCAGGTTCCTGTTCGGGTGGGGGTGCCTTGACCACCGGTGGGGCGGTATCGCTGGCGGTCGGCGGGGTTTGGGGTTTTTCCTGTGGGGCGGCACAGGCGCTCAGCGCCGCGGCAATGGTCAAAATGATCAGTTTACGCTTTGTGTTCATGATCCCCTCTTTACCAAGATCTCTGGCCTTTCCTAGCCGCAAAGCGTCGCCCATCTGTGTGCGCATGCCCACGGGCGTCATTCGGGTCGCCACTCGAAGCGCTGTAGGGATTGCATGACTGAAAATGCGGCGCCGCCACACCCACTGTGGCGGCGCCTTTCTTATCGGTTATCGCCAGGGATTCTTAAGCGACGCCTCGCTCAACGGCGGCGTCCAATCCGCGGGCTTGGGCTTGGAATGACACTTCTTGCAGGTCTTGGTCATGGGAGGGAACGACACCTTGCCGTGGCATACCCCGCACTTCTGACCCAGCAAAATGGCGGACATGTTGATCTGGTTGGCGCCCTTCTGCGGAATAAAGATAGCCGGGTGGCAATTGGCACAGGCCAGCCACAGGGTGTGCTGGCGGTGAGGGAACACCACATCCGGCACCGAGGCCTTCACCGGACGGACGATGTCCAGGTCCATCACGAAGGGTTCGGCTTTGGGGTCCGCTCTGTCCCAGCGCGGGGCGATCTTACCCTCATCCAGGGCCTTTACCCAGTCCACATGATTACCGAACTCGGTGGTGGGCAATCCCACATACGCCTCCTTGGGAGGCATCAACACGTGGGTACCTTCGTTCTCCGGGTCATGATAGCCGTCCTCGGTAGGCGGCGCGTTGGGATCTTTTTCTTTCTTGAGGTTACGGTTGAAGGTATTAGCCGCGGAGACTTCGGCCACCATCAACGGCAAATCTTGCTGAGAGATGGCCACGCCATCCCTTTCCACCACCACGTCAGCGCCGAAGGCACTCACGACCGGTGAAGAGACGAGCAAGGTCGCTATAAAAGCACCAAACATTTTTCTAATTTGCAGACTCATGATCTCGCTCCTTACAAATAGCCGTTACTTAGCAGGGGGAGTAGAATAAATAGAAGGCACGGGTTGTGCTCTCTCTTTCGAACTCAACGGCTTATAGGGTGGAGCGACTAGGGTTTGTACGGTACTGCCATGGATGTGGGTCGGCGTTCCGGGGATACCGGAATGACACATGTTGCAGTTTTCCACCGACCAGGAGATTTCACCGTTGTGGCAGGCCCCGCAAAACTTGCCTTGGATGATCTTGGCCATGGTGATCTTATTGCCGCCGGCCTTGAACTTGAACCCCAGGTCCGCGTGACAAACCTTGCAACGGAAGCGAATGCGATGAAACCAATGGGGAAACACCACCGGCCGCATACCCGCCGCATCGGCATAATTGTTGATGATGACGTCCGCATATTCCGCCTTGGCGGGGGGGGTCATCACCAACAATGCCAATCCGGCCAACACGCCCAGGATGGCTAATCTCCAATCAATCTTATCGTCAATACTGGCTATCATGCGGACCTCCTCCGTTCATTTGGGGTTATTATAATTAATTTCGGGTAATAGTCATGGTCAAAATTGGCGCATGACCCGAAAGTATAAAAGCTTGGAATTGTTGACGCCATCGTTCAAGATGCGGTAACTCAGGCTGGCGGTCACCAGGCCGATGCCGTAATCCAGGCGATTTTCCCACTCATCGCGGTTGGCGCCCTCTTCGGTGGAGGCCTGGGACAGACGCAGATCCGACTGAAATTGCAGACGCGGCACCCCGAATATTCGCATATGCTGATAGTTGATCTGCCCCGTGGCGGAGGTCACCGTATTATTATTGGGCTGCCCGGTGAAGTCCCGGTACACGGTCTGGAGGGTGAGATCCCCTGACAGGGTGCTGAGACGGCTGATGTTCTGGATGCGCGAGGCCTGGAAATTGATCAGGTGCTGGGCATCTCCCTGACCGCCCAGGTCGCGGGAATCCGCCAGGGTCAGCTGCACCAGGGTCGTCCCGCTGGTCTGCGACTGATTCCAGCCCAGGGTGGCGCTGTGGTCGAGACGGTTGGTCGAGTCCGCGCCGCCGGTCTGCAAATTCTCGTTGATGGACTGGTTGATACTGAAGCGCAGCGTCGCCCCGTCGCCCCGCCACCATACCTTTTGGGCATCGTGCCCCAAGGACAGCAGCAGTAACTGCTGGCTCTGATCCGGATCGTTCTGATTCTCGACTGCGCCGTTGGCGAACCACTGGTAGGTGAAGCCCTTGATATCGGCCAGATCGGATTCGTATAGGGCGCCCAGATGCTCATGGGACGAACCCTCGGTGGCGCCGCCCACGTCCGCCGTGGTATAGCTGGCGTTGCCGTCGAAGCGCAGTCGCTGGGTATATTGATAAAAGGCTCCGACCGAGGCGCCGAAACTCCGCTGATCGCTGGACTGGGCGCTGTTATGGCCCTTCATGTCCAGGATCCTCACCCCCCCGCTGACAGTCCAACGCCGGTCCGCGGGTCGCCAGAAGGCAAAACTGGAGGCCTGGGCGATGTCGGTGACAGTGGTATCCACCAGACCGGTCGCGCCGTCGAAGGTGGTATCGAAATTGTAGACGCTGCCCGTGGTATCGATCCGCAAGTCCGCGGTGGGATAGTAGTAATGATTGAGATCCACCACCAGGTTGTCCTGATGGCGGTCCGTCTTGGACTGATCGATGGTTTCCACATTGGCCCTGGCCAGCAAACGCTGGCCGGAAGGCCGGTAGTCCAACTCCAGCCCCACCGTGTTGTCGTCATAATTGCCGTTGAGATCGGAGTCCCAGGTGCGCTTGCCGTAACGGGCCTGAATGCGGTGTCCTTCTTCGGTGATATAGGACTGGCTCACGTCCAAGCTGGTGGTCTTGAAATCCTCACCGGACAACCTGATGATCGGATTGTCCACCGTGGTGTTGTCCACCCGGCTGTCCGTGGCCTGATAGGACAGCCGAAACGGGGTACGGCTCTGCGGCAGGACATTTAACACAACGTCACCGCTCAACACATTCGAGGAACTGCTGGTGCTAATGGAGCCGTTGCTGTTGTCGCTGAGGTCGGAATTGTCTACGGCCAGGGTAACCCCGCCTTCCGCCGTCGCGAACCAGGGCCGCCAAATATAGGAGCTGGCGCGCAAGATGCCCAATAGTTCATTGCTGGTGGACTCACTCAAATCCGTATTCAAAGAGCGGTAGCTGTAGCCCACGCTTCCGGACATATCCACCGGCAATGCCGCGGCGCAGGCCGACCACAGGAGCATGCACGGCACTGCCAGCCCGATTATGCATTCCCCGGCGCGGAATGTATCCCCGGCATTCTTGAATCTCATTTTTATTGTGAGCGCCCCTTGATTCTGACTATCCCCCGGCGACGGCACGATTTCACCGCCCCCTTCGTTGCCCCCCTACGGCGGCAACTTCCCCATTAACCATCGCGGGTAAATCAATACATGCTCTTCACCCCCGATGTATGCGCCCGTCTCTCCCTAAAACACGAGATATCCGGGCACCTTAAGCAATATCGGCAATGCTCGCAACTCCGCAAGCCTTCCTCCAAGACGCCGACCTCCGTCACTTGCAAAAACCCCTGCACCCTTTCAAACACCATGCATTGTTCGGCCGTGTCAGGACACAGCGAAGCAAGCGTTATCATTTATTGTGGCAGGTAAGACATACCGCACTGCCGGCGGGATCGATGCGCAGAAATGTCGGGTTCTTATCCACATGAGGATCGTGACACGAAGCGCATTCCACATAGGGCTGCGGCTCGCCGACATAGGCGCCGCGCGTCGCCACGCGGGTATAAAGCTTGAGATCGGTACGGTCGAAGGAGGGGGTCCCGATGGGGGTATTCACCCACCACACGCGACTGGTACCCTGGATCTCCGAACTGGCCTCGTTAAAATCCTTGTCCGCGCCCGGACCGGCCGGATTGGAAAGGGCGTAACCGCCGCCAGCAAACTGAAGGCCGATGGGATGGTCGTTGGTCAAATCCTTGCCCAGGTTGGTCACCGTGTTGGGCATGGCGATGCGGCCTTCCGTGCTCCTGGCCTGGCCGCTCCAGATGCCGTTGTGGAAGCCGGGCACCACTGTCCCAGACCCCGGCTCGTTGATCAGGGAATCCATGGCCTGGGTGCCATCGTGACAAGACAGGCACGCCAGGGACACTGAACCGACGGGCTCGATCTTGCCATCCAGGGTCGTGGTGCCGAGTTGATCGTAGGTTTCGAAGCCGGTGGGAATGAGATGGCGATTCCAGATCGGCACCGCCGCGCTGGAATCCCCCCCATGGGGGGTATGACAGAATACGCAGATTTCTTTGGTTCCGCTGTAGTTGCTGGCCGCATTCAGCCCGGCGGCACTCAGATTATGTTTGGTATTGAAAACCCCACCATGGGCGGCCCCGCTCCCCAGGCCCAGAGCAAGTACCACAGCCGCCCACTGGATTCGGCATCCCCTCTTCATCCGCTCGCTCCCTTAAGGGATTTTTCTAAACCTCAGATTTTGTCAAGTTAGCCGTCAGGTTACAAGCAGGAAAACACAATTCTCTTTCCAAATACAGGTGTATTCCAGAAATGGGGCGCCCAACGGCGCCCATGATGGCGAGATGCGGCAATGGCACGCTTATTTGTGTCTACAGGATATGTGCCTTTCGGCGCACCGCCTGATGGCCCACAAAACGGTCCTTTCTTATATTTTCCAGCATTTGAACCGCCAGCCTTCTTACGATCTTCAGTTACACCGAACATTT
>CAZOTG010000027.1:0-13038 GCA_964582585.1 uncultured Chromatiaceae bacterium
CAGGCTGCCGTTGCCGGGCAATGACAGCCCGAGGGCCTCGGTGAGGCAGTTCATGGAATTGGCGGTGAACATGCCGGAACAGGAGCCGCAGGTGGGACAGGCGGAACGCTCCATGGCGTTGACGTCCTCGTCGCTGAGCTTGTCGTCGGCGGCGGCCACCATGGCGTCCACCAGATCCACGTGGACGGTCTTGCCGCCCAGACGCACCTTGCCCGCCTCCATGGGCCCGCCGGAAACGAACACCGTGGGGATGTTGAGGCGCAGCGCGGCGTTGAGCATGCCGGGGGTGATCTTGTCGCAGTTTGAGATGCACACCAGGGCGTCGGCGCAGTGGGCGTTGACCATGTATTCCACAGAGTCGGCGATGATCTCCCGGGACGGCAGGCTGTAGAGCATGCCGCCGTGTCCCATGGCGATGCCGTCGTCCACGGCGATGGTGTTGAATTCCTTGGCCACGCCGCCGGCGCGCTCGATCTCGCGGGCCACCAGCTGGCCCAGGTCCTTGAGGTGAACATGGCCGGGCACGAACTGGGTGAAGGAATTGGCGACGGCGATGATGGGCTTGCCGAAGTCGTCATTCTTCATGCCGGTGGCGCGCCACAGGGCGCGGGCGCCGGCCATGTTGCGACCGTGGGTGGTGGTGCGGGAGCGATACTCAGGCATGGGTCTCTCGATACTTGATTCAGATAGAAAGTCAACGATAGCAAATGCAGGGGCGGAACGCACTCCGCCCGGCGCTAAGGGCGCGTCGGAACTCAGCTTATTCCACCGGCCCCTTTTTGGCGGCGGCCTCGGCTTTCTTCTTCTTGACCCGGCGCTTGATCACGAAATACACCACGAACACCGCCAGAAAGCCGACCACCCACATCACCTCGATGGCCCACAAGATGCCGTGAGCATGGGCGTGAAACCAATCGTCCGATCCGGACCCCATCGCGAACGTCTCCCCCTCAAAATCTCAATATTAGTCAGGTTTCCCGTGCAAGGAAAGCCGGTCCGGTCAACGTCCGGGACGCGCTCTGCTACAGTAGGCCCTTCTATATGTATGAGAACGCCATGCCCAGCCGCAGCAAACAAACCCTGGCCGCCCTGCAGACCTTTCTTACCACACCCCTGGCCGAGAGACTGCGGCGCGCCGGGCAGGGCGACGGTGAACAACGCCTGCTGGCGCTATTCCGCTCGGCGGCGGCGGAAGTTCCCGCCTACCGGGCCTTTCTGGAAACGCACCGTATCGATCCCGGCGGTGTAAAGAGCCTGGCGGATTATCAGACCCTGCCCCTCACCACCAAACAGAATTACATGCGCACCTATCCGCTGGCGCAGCGCTGCCGCGGCGGCGACCTGGCCGGCTGCGACATGCTGGCCATGTCCTCCGGCTCCACCGGCAGCCCCATGGTGTGGCCGCGCACCGTCATTCACGAACTGGATATCGCCACTCGTTTCGAGCAGGTCTTTCACGCCTTCGGTGCCGACCGGCACGGCACCCTGGCGGTAGTGTGCTTCGCCATGGACACCTGGGTGGGCGGCATGTTCACCGCCGCCTGCTGCCGCCATCTTGCCGCCAAGGGCTATCCCATCACCGTGGTAACGCCGGGCAACAAGAAGGACGAGGTCTTCCGGGTAGTGCAGGAATTGGGTCCCGACTATGAGCAAATCGTGCTGCTGGGTTATCCGCCCTTTATCAAAGACATCATCGACGGCGGCAGCGCCGAGGGAATGGACTGGTCGCATTATCGGCCCAAGCTGGTGTTCGCCGGCGAGGTGTTCAGCGAGGAATGGCGGGAGCTGGTGTGTGGACGCATTGGCTCGACACAGCCCGCCAACGATACCGCCTCTTTGTACGGCACCGCCGACGGCGGCGTGCTGGGGAACGAGACACCGCTCAGCATCGCTATTCGCAAGTTCTTCGCCGCACACCCGGAACGGGCGCGGGAGGTGTTTGGCGAATCGCGCCTGCCCACCCTGGTGCAATACGACCCCCTCAGCCGCTGGTTCGAGGTCCATGACGGCACCCTGGTGGTGAGTGGCGACAGCGGCGTACCACTGCTGCGCTATCACATCGCCGACAAGGGTGGCATCATTTCTTATGACGAGATGATGGAGATCGTCGGCGGCGCTGTGCAGCCCGGCGAGCTCGGTGCCTGGCCATTGCCCTTCGTCTATCTGTTCGGCCGCGCCGATTTCACGGTCTCCTACTTCGGCGCCAACGTCTATCCGGAAAACATCAGCGTGGGCCTGGAACAGCCTGAGGTGAGAGACTGGGTCAGCGGCAAGTTCGTATTACGAGTCGTGGAGACCGAGGATTGCAACGAGGCCTTGAGCATCGTGGTAGAGTTGTTACCGGGCATCAGCGGCGACGAGACTAAGCGCAATGCCGTCGCCGCCGCCGTTTTGCGGCAACTGCGGCGCCTCAACAGCGAATTCGCCAATTACGTACCGGTGGAATACCAACAGCCGCGGATTACTTTGAAGCCCAGCGGTGATCCGGAATGGTTTCCGGTAGGGGTGAAACATCGTTACACCCGGAAGAATTAACGGTGCAAGTAATGAGAACGTCCCTTCTCCCTCCGGGAGAAGGGCAGGATGAGGGGGAGAGATGCATTTTTATTCAACCCCCCCTCACCCTAACCCTCTCCTGGAGGGAGAGGGGATAAATCTAGATAGCCGTATAATGCGATCATGAACGACCAAGCTCAACAAATCCTCCACAACGTCTTCGGCTACGAAACCTTTCGCGCACCGCAGGATGAAGTGATCGCCACCCTGATGGCGGGGGGTGATGCCCTGGTGCTCATGCCCACCGGCGGCGGCAAGTCGCTGTGTTACCAGATCCCGGCCATCGCTCGCCCGGGCACGGGCATCGTGGTCTCGCCGCTGATCGCCCTGATGCAGGATCAGGTGGCGGCGCTGAAACAGGCCGGGGTGCGCGCCGCCTTCGTCAATTCCTCCCTGGATGCCGCCACGGCGCGCGCCGTGGAGCAACATCTGCTGCGCGGCGAATTGGACCTGCTGTACATCGCTCCGGAACGCCTGATGCAGGAGCGCACGCTGGACCTGTTGGCAGCTGCTAACATCGCGCTGTTCGCCATCGACGAGGCCCACTGCGTCTCCCAGTGGGGCCATGACTTTCGTCCCGAATACATCCAGTTGTCGGTGTTACACCAACGTTTTCCCGACGTCCCGCGCATCGCCCTCACCGCAACCGCCGATGAGGCCACCCGCCGCGAGATCATCTCACGACTCGGCCTCGAGGAAGCTCGGGTGTTCATCAGTGGCTTCGATCGCCCCAACATCCGCTACCGCATCGCCCAAACCGATAGCGGGCGCAGCGGCAGCGCCCGTGAACAATTGTTGCGCTTCATCCGTGCCGAACACGAGGGCGACGCCGGCATCGTCTACTGCCTGTCGCGCAAGCGCGTCGACGAGATCGCCGCCTGGCTGGAAACACAAGGACTTACCGCGCTGCCCTACCACGCCGGGCTGAGCGCCGCTGAACGCGAGCGCAATCAATCTCGTTTTATTAATGAGGAAGGCGTGGTCATCGTCGCCACCATCGCCTTCGGCATGGGCATCGACAAGCCCAACGTACGTTTCGTCGCCCATCTCAACCTGCCCAAGAGCGTCGAGGCCTATTACCAGGAGACCGGCCGCGCCGGACGCGACGGCCTGGCGGCGGACGCCTGGATGATCTACGGCCTGCAGGACGTGATCACCTTGCGGCAGATGCTGGAGACCTCCGAGAGCGACGATGCACACAAGCGCGTGGAACGCCACAAGCTGGACGCCATGCTCGGTCTGTGCGAACTCACCACCTGCCGACGCCGGGCGCTGCTGGCCTATTTCGGCGATGCCCTGCCTGGACCCTGCGGCAACTGCGACACCTGCCTCAATCCGCCGGAGACCTGGGACGCCTCCGTGCCCGCACAAAAGGCCTTGTCCTGCGTACACCGCACCGGCCAGCGTTTCGGCGTGAACTATCTGATCGACGTGCTGATGGGCAAGAGCGACGAACGTATCCGGCGTTTCGGCCATGACAAACTCACCACCTTCGGCATCGGCCAGGAACTGAGCAACAGCGAATGGCGCGGCGTGTTCCGCCAACTCATCAGTCGCGGTCTGCTGACCGTGGACCTGGAAGGCCACGGCGCGTTGCGCCTTACCGACGCCTGTCGCCCGGTGCTGCGCGGCGAAGAGCGCCTGATGCTGCGCCGCGACATCCGGCCGGAGAAGGCGAAAAAGACCATAAAGCGCACCACCGCCGCCTTCGCCCGCGATGTGGACAACCGCCTGTGGGAGGCCCTGCGCGCCCGTCGCCGCGAGATCGCCGTGGCACAGGGCGTACCGCCCTATGTGGTGTTCCATGACGCCACTCTCGCGGAGATGGTGGAGCATCGCCCGCGTTCCCTGGAACAATTCGCGCAAATCTCCGGCGTCGGTACCCGCAAGCTGGAGGCCTACGGCGAGGATTTCATCCAGGTCATCAAGACTTATGAATATGATGATGGCGAGAATTCATCTCTCGCCGGCAGGGTAGAAAAATCCGCCAACGCGGATGTTGAGGCCTGAGCCATGGCCGGCTTCCTGTTACGTCTCTTGGTGGTGGCACTGGGACTGTGGCTTGCCTCGGAACTGGTGCCGGGCATAACAGTCAACGGCCTGGGCACCCTGTTGGGGGCGGCCCTATTACTGGGCATCGTCAACGCCGTAGTACGACCGTTACTGATCATCCTCACCCTGCCCATCACGGTGCTGACCCTCGGCCTGTTCCTGCTGGTCATCAATGCCGCCATGCTGGGGTTGGTGGCCTGGATGTTCGACGACTTCACTATCGCCGGCTTCGGCTCTGCCTTGCTGGGGGCGATGGTGGTAAGCATCACCGGCTGGTTCGCCTCCTATTTCATCGGTCCGCGCGGGCGCGTCGAGATCATCGTGGTGCGGCGCCGGCATTGATGATCGGCGAAAGCCTATAATCAAGATTCGCGCCAAACTAAAATGCCAGGTTTTCCTATTTAACTAATTACTTTATATATTCTTTGTCGCGCAAGGCAATTGCGGCCGGCGCCGACAGACGGCTGTCACATAACATTCATGAAGCTGAGATATAATGGATTCGGCAGGATGAATAGCCAATGGATGCCGTCGATCTAAAACAACCCGAATTATATCTCAATCGCGAACTTAGCCTTCTAGAATTCAACCGTCGCGTACTGGAACAGGCAAAGGATGATCGCGTTCCTTTGCTCGAACGCTTGCGCTTCCTGTGCATCTCCAGCCTCAACCTCGACGAATTCTTCGAGATTCGTGTCGCGGGCCTGAAACAGAAGGCCAAATTGGGCGCCACCGAGACAGGGCCGGACAATATGTCCGCCTCCGAGGTCTTGAAGGCGATCAATGGCCGTGCCCATGAGCTGGTCGCCGATCAGTATCGCACCTTAAACGATCAGCTGTTGCCGGCGCTGGAGGCGAAAGGCATTCGCTTCATCCGCCGCGGTGAATGGAACAGGGCGCAGGAGGCGTGGCTGTGCAAATATTTCAAGGAATCACTGCAACCGGTGTTGAGCCCCCTCGGCCTGGACCCCGCCCATCCCTTTCCCCGTATCCTCAACAAGAGCCTGAACTTCATGGTCAGCCTCACCGGCAAGGATGCCTTCGGCCGCAACAGCGGCCTGGCCATGATCTCGGCGCCGCGCTCCCTGCCGCGGGTCATTCAACTGCCGCAAGGAGAAACCGGCAGCGGCCCCCAGGATTTCGTGTTCCTCTCTTCGGTGATCCACGCCCATGCAGACGATCTGTTTCACGGCATGACCATGGAGGGCTTCTACCAATTCCGTGTCACCCGCAACAGCGATCTGTTCGTGGATGAGGAGGAGATCGACGATCTGCTGCGCGCCGTGGAAGGCGAACTACTGACCCGCCATTACGGCGACTCGGTACGCCTGGAGGTCGCGCACAACTGCCCGCAGGATGTCATCGATTACCTGCGCGAGCAGTTCAATGTAGAGGAAGGAGATGTCTACCAGGTGGCGGGACCGGTCAATCTCAACCGGCTGCAGGGCATTTACGACCTCTCCGACCGCCCGGATTTGAAATATACGGCCTTCACCCCGGCCTTGCCCAAACAACTATTGAGCAACAACCTGTTCAGGGTGATCGCCAAGGGCGATATCCTGCTGCATCACCCTTTCGAGTCTTTTTTGCCGGTGATCGACTTCGTGCGCCAGGCCGCCGATGATCCTCACGTCCTGGCTATCAAGCAGACCCTGTATCGCAGCGGTCCCGAGTCGGCGATCGTCGAGGCGCTGGTGAAGGCAGCTCATGCCGGCAAAGAGGTGACGGTGGTCATAGAGCTGCGCGCCCGCTTCGACGAAGCCGCCAATGTCGCCCTGGCCACGCGACTACAGCGGGCCGGCGTGCACGTCACCTACGGCGTGGTCGGCTACAAGACCCACGCCAAGATGATTCTAGTGGTGCGTCGCGAAGGCAAGCGCCTGCGCCATTACGTGCATTTGGCGACCGGCAACTATCACCTGCGCACCGCGCGCCTCTACACTGATTACGGGCTGCTGACCTGTAGAAAGTACATCGGCGAGGATGTACATAGGGTCTTCAACCAGCTCACCAGCCTCGGCAAGGTCCCCAAGCTGAACCGCCTGCTGCATTCACCGTTCACCTTGCACAAAGGCCTGATGCAAAAGATCGCGGCCGAGACCGAACACGCCGAGGCCGGCCGGCCGGCGCGCATCATCATCAAGGTGAACGCCCTGATCGAGCCGCAATTGATACAGGCCCTGTACCGCGCCTCACAGGTCGGTGTGGAGATCGATCTCATCGTGCGCGGCATGTGCAGCCTGCGGCCTGGCGTACGCGGCATATCGGATCGGATCCGGGTGAGGTCCATCGTCGGACGCTTTCTGGAACATACCCGCGTCTTCTATTTTCTCAACGGCGGCGACGAACTAGTTTATGCCTCGAGCGCGGACTGGATGGAGCGCAATATGTTCCGCCGTGTGGAGGTGTGTTTCCCGCTGGAAAATCCGACCCTGCGCGATCGGGTAATTAGAAATTTACGTTGGTATCTGAAAGACAATACCCATGCCTGGCTGCTGGCTTCGGACGGCAGTTATCAACTCGCCAAGCCGACACGAGGTGCGGCGTTGTTTTCCGTTCAGGATGCGCTGCTGGAGGCGGCCGCGGAAGATATACCGGCCGTCAATAAATAAGGGCCGACTATCCTGCCTTCCCTCTTAAACGCGACTCGTTGGTTGATGACTCGAATCGCCTGTGGCGATGTTGAATTGAATCGCGGTCTCGTCCGCAAACACGAAATCCTTTTCTTTGGATAAGCAAAGAAAAGGTCCGCATGCGGATCGGATTGCCCGCCCTAAATCAAGCCGTCCCCGAAGGGGACTCCTTATCAACTACTAGAATCAACTGCGAGTCCGGCGCCCGCTCAATTCACTTCCAGGACGAATCCCGCCGCATAAAGATATTCCGCCTCCATTTCAAGATCGGCACGCGTAAGCGGTTGCTGCTTCAACCAGCCTCCGGGAAATTTCAATTTGATGCGTTTGTCATCGACCTGGAGGGTGAAGTCGCAGGAGGCGTTAGCGCCGCGACTGCGATTGAGAATCACCCCCAGACGCAGCAACACCGCCAGCTTCGGCACCAGCTTGCCGATGCGTTTAGGCAATTCCTTGTAAAGTTTCAGCGGCAGCTTGCGTCGATGGCTGCGCACCAAGGCGGAAAGCAGGCGCTGTTCCTGCTGCGAGAATCCCGCCAGGTCGCTGTGTTCGATGATGTAGGCGCCGTGTTGGTGATGCCGGCTGTGGGCAATGTCCAGCCCGATTTCGTGCAATTGCGCGGCCCAATTCAGCCAACTCTCTGCTTCATCCAGGTCCAGGCCCCAGTTTGCAGCCACCTGCTTCAAGGCGTGCAAGGTCGTTTCGGCGACAAGCCGCGCCTGAGTGGTGTCGGCATGATAGCGTTGTGCCAGATGCGCGACACTGCGGCTGCGGATATCTTCGTCCTGAATACGCCCTACCAGGTCGTACAATAAACCTTCCCGCAAGGCCCCATCCGAGACCGCCATGCCTTGAATCTCCAAGGCCTCGAAGGTAGCCAGAAGCACGATGGCGCCGCCGATGAAGACCGGGGCGCGCTCCGCGCTCAGGCCGTCCAGCTTGATGGCGTCGATCCGGCCCTGTTCCGCCAGGGCGCTCAGCAGTTTTCTCAACGCGTCCAGGGTGATCTTGCCACCGGTCCAGCCGGCGGCGGTGATCACCTTCTTCACCGTGCGGATGGTACCGGAAGTACCGATAGCCTCTTGCCAGCCGAAACGGCGGAAGGTACTGACATGGGGTTTGAGTTCGGTATGGGCGAAGATTCGCGCCTTTTCGATCCGCTTGGCGGTGATGTTGCCGTCGGGGAAATAATCCTGGGTCACGGTGACGCAGCCCATCTCCAGACTCTCCATGTACCGGGGCTCGTCACCGGTACCGATGATGAGTTCGGTACTGCTGCCACCGATATCCATGACCAGACGCTGTTGTTCGCTGCCGGCGAGGCTGTGGGCGACACCGATATAGATCAGGCGCGCCTCCTCCACGCCGGAGATAATGTCGATGGGGTGGCCCAGTGCCCGCTCCGCTTCCGCCAGGAAGGCATCGGCATTGACGGCGCTGCGCAAGGTGTTGGTGCCTACCACTCGCACGCTGCCGGCGGGAAAGTCAGCTAGGCGCTGACCAAAACGCTTGAGGCATTCCAGCGCGCGCTTCTGGGGTTGAGGCAGCAGAGAGCCATCGTGGTCCATACCATCGGCCAGACGCACCATCTCACGGATGCGGTCTATGATCACGGGCTGGCCATTTTGGATGCGCGCCACGATCATGTGAAAGCTGTTGGAACCGAGATCAATGGCCGCGGCAAAATCGTAGGATTTCTTAGGCACGTAGGTATTGTTACGCTTATGAACCGGGACGGCTGGTATCACCGCAGTGTAGCCGGATTAGCGCCCGCCAGCAAACGGCATAGACTTGGGATTACCGGACACCTACCAATGCAGGGCCCGCATGCGCGACACCTTTTTGTACTGGTGATCCTGCATGCGAGTAAGGATGGAATCCAGGGTGGTCACCGCCTGCAACAGATAGGGTCCCTTGTTGAGCATCACGCATTCGGCGCGCCCCGACATGGCGGCGTCGGTAAGCTCCGGACGGGTGGAAACGCCCTTTTTGGCTAGACCCTCCAGCACCTGCGTGGCCCAGATCACCGGGACATGAGCTGCCTCGCACAACCACAATAATTCCTCCTGGATCTCGGCCATGCGTTCGCCGCCCAATTCCACGGCGAGATCGCCGCGCGCGATCATCACCCCCAGCCTATGGTAGGGCAGGGTGGTCAAGATGATCTCCGGCAGATTCTTTACTGCCACCTTGGTCTCGATCTTGGCGATGATGCTCAGGTGCTTGGCGTCACGTTCCGCCAAGGCCTTCATCAACACCTCCATGTCGCGGCCGGACTGAACGAAGGAAAACCCGACCATATCCGCATACTTGCAGACAAAGTCGAGATCGGCGAGATCCTTGTCGGTGAGACAGGGCAGATCCAGGTGGATATCGGGGAAATTGATGCCCTTGTCGTCGCGCAGCTTGACGCCGGCGGGACGGGCATGGACCACGCGCAGCACGGCGCACTGCCCGTCAAGCTGCTCCACTTGCGTGCCGATCTTGCCGTCGTCGAACCACACGGCATGACCCGGCCGCAATTGCTCCAGCACCACGGGATGGGTGCAGCCGACCCGCAACAAGCCGTCATCGGCACCACCGCCGGTATCGCGGCACAGCAGCAAACGATCTCCCACGAAAAGGCGCCGCCGTTCGCTTTGCGCGGAAAAACGCGTCACCGTAAATTCGCACAGGCTGAAAAATTGCGCCCACTGGTCCCGCCGTTGCAGGCTCAATCGCGTCTCGGCGGTGATAACCGAGTTCTGTTCGCAGAAACCGATCCAGCTCCCCACTTCGCCGCGGGACACGACATCGATATGGCGCTGCTTGCCCCGGGCATCGGTGAAGAACAGCCGATCGCCGATCTCGAGCTGCTTGTGGACGGCGGCGGGAACCGCCGCCCAGGAACGGGCATACGAAGGGGTCGTCGCCTCATCGGAGATAAACGCCACCAAGGCGGGCTCCACCGTGCTGCCGTCGTGCTGCGCCTTGAGCTTGATACTGTCCCCTGCAGCGGCATCCATCTTGGTGCGAATCTTTTGACCGGCCAAATCCATCAGAATGGTGCAGTCTTTACCCGTGCTCTGCCGCGCCAGAATGATATTGTCGATCATCGCTCGCCACACGGCTGGATCGTCATGGGCGCAGTTGATCCGCGCGCAATTCATGCCCTTGGCGACCAGGTCGTGAATCAGACGACTATCGAAGGCGGCCTCGGTGGGTAGCGTCACCATGATGCGCGTGTTGCGATTACTTTCCTTCGGACCGAAGAGCCGGGTGGCATTGAATTCGATCAGGGATCTCCCTTCCTTATAGCTTGGGTAGCCCTCCGCCCCACCGGACGGAAGTAGGCGATAACCATGCTGCAATATGGAAATGACCTGGTCGAGGGTAGCCATCACATGCGCCTCGCAACGACCGAGCGACGATACGCCCGTTTCAGCCAGGTCCTCCTGCAACGCCCGCAGGTCGCGCCGCCGTAGCGCCAAATAATGGGCGAGGTTCATGGCGCTACGGTTGTTCACCAACTCGGAACAACCGGGCATATATTCGGAGAGGATCTGTTGGGCCTCACCCTGAATCTCGCCGCGCAACGCGGCA
The DNA here is from genome assembly GCA_964582585.1 of uncultured Chromatiaceae bacterium. Lineage (GTDB taxonomy): Bacteria > Pseudomonadota > Gammaproteobacteria > DRLM01 > DRLM01 > JARRQJ01. Next base: position 10,824 of record CAZOTG010000027.1, read on the forward strand.
AGCCTGGTCAACAGGGTCGTAGCTTGCACATCGAGAGACTGAGACTGGGTCATGACATCGGCCGGCCGTAATACCTTACGGTATATAGTATCAAACCGACATGACGGCCACATGACAAACCGGTGAAATACAAGACCGTCATGGCTTGAACAAGCGTTTGAACATGCTTTGATGCCCTTCGGTACCGAACACCGTGAAACGCTTACGAAATCGATCCCTGCGCTCGGCCCCACGCCTCGCCAAGGCCTGGGTGACCCGCGCGATCGCCGCATCGCTTTCGGGGACGAGCAGACCCTGCTCGGCCAATACCATGCGCGCATTGTCGAGGAGTGCGGCGTGCACGTGAAGATCCTGGTATTCCCCCAGGTTGTCCTGAAGGCGTTTCAATATCTTTAAAACGCGCCGGATCTTCCCGGTGGGATACAAAGAAGAAAATGACTCGATCAGATAACGCAGCGTCTTACATCTTTTTCTCAGGCGGTGGAGCGCTTCCGGCGGCGACTCGTCGTCGATCGCTCCGCCTTCGGTGAGAACTCGCCTATAGGCCTTCCAAATACGCGCATCGGCCATCGCCTTGATGGGTTTTGCGGCATTCTTCGGTGCGGCTCGGCGCGGCGGCGGCGCATCCAAGTATTTTCGCCAACTGCGGACGAATCGACGATAATCCGCCGAACGCAGGAAATACGCCGTGACATCGATGGCGGCGTGACGCTGATCCGCGATACAGGCATAGACGGCGTCCAGATGGCTCCGCGTCTGTGCCGGCAACAGAGAGCGGTAAAGATCGAAATTGCGCAACATGACATCGAGATCGCGCTGGCGATTGGTAGCCCGACTGAGGCGCGAGAAAAAACCCCTGGCATGCTCCAGCTGCCGTGTGGCGATGACCCCGTGCATTTGCCCGAGAAGGGAGCGGCTGCGCCGGAGCGCCACACGAAAATCGTGCAGGCAATCGGTATCGATGTCCGCGACGATGCCAGGGCGGTTGGCCTCCATCACTGCTAGAAAAAATCCCAGCAGCCGCTTGAAGGCGACATCGCAACGATCCTCGGCACGAATTACCAAGTTCGGCCTGGCATCGAAACGGGTGATATCGATGTTCATGGTAATGAAACACAAACAGGACTGTAGCGATTATACCCGGCGAGAGAAGTGCCAAGATGACACTTTTATGAAAATTTCAGCTGGCGAGTTCGTCCGGTCGAATGATGTGAATCATCTTGCCTGACCGGGCGGCCAGCCTCCGCCAATCATCGGGCAGTGCGATCTGCGCCAGGGTGGCGGTAGGCATGAGCTTGCCCTTAGCCGACAACGGCAGATTCTCACCGCACAAGTATTCGAGGAGTTCCTCCATGCCCGGATTGTGACCGATCACCAGGATGTTGTTCATATCCTGAGGACAGTGCGCCAAGACCGCCAACAAGGTCCCGAGATCGGCGAGATAAACCTGATCGTCAAAATCGATCAAAGTATCCGGAACAGGCAAATGGGCGCGCAACAGCGCCAAGGTCTCACGGGTACGCGCCGCGGGGGAGCAAATCACCCACTCCGGCGGAAGGTGGTGGTGTTTCATCCACTGGCCGACACGGTCGGCGGCGTCCCGGCCCCGCTCATTCAAAGGCCGATCGAAATCTTCGGACGCCTGCTGCTTCCAGTCCGATTTGCCATGGCGAAGTAAGAGTAGGGTTCGCATCGCTCGGCTCGGTTTGAGGACCTCGATATATGACGTCTGTCTGACACCATCTTTAATCGGCCCCTCAATGTCAAGCTTGATAGCGATCGCTAATCTGTGATGCCGGCGCAAAACGCGCCCTGGAACCCTTGACGACGATGCGTCGGTTAGTAGGCGCGATCCAGTTGCGCCCGTCCGGCGGATAAGGCGTGGGACTCCATAAGCATGCTTTTTACATAGCGCGCCGTGAGAACGGAAAGGTAGGTCTTTACCCGGGCGCGGTTCATCAGACTTTCCAGTCTGCTTTCATAAAGCTCGCGAATCATCGTCTCGTCAAGATGATACTGGTCGGCGAGCGAATGGATGACGTTCGAATGGAGCTTTCGTTCTTCGTCGGTATCATAACGAATGGTCATGATTCTATCCCCTCATTGTCGGCAAGCGGGCGGAGTCGGCGGATGAACCGCGCCGAGGCCTGGCGGTTGTCAGAATCACATTCAAAATCACGGCGGTGGCGTGCTTATCAAGCCCTATCCTGGGAAG
>CAZOTG010000028.1:0-12949 GCA_964582585.1 uncultured Chromatiaceae bacterium
CGCCAACCGGCTCATCGCCAACAATTCCCATGTGTTCGCCAAATCCCTGTGGTGCGAACTGGGCTACGGCGATCCCCTGCGGGTGATCGAGACCCGCAGCGACGAACACGAGGCGGAGGTGGTGGTGTCGGAGATACTCAGCCACAAGTTCAAGCACCGCACTGATTTCCGCGACTATGCCATCCTCTACCGCGGCAACCACCAGGCCAAGCTGTTCGAGAAGACCCTGCGCGAGCAGCGCATCCCCTATTATCTCAGCGGCGGCGTCTCGTTCTTCAGTCACGCCGAGGTCAAGGACCTCATGGCCTACCTGCGGCTGCTGGTGAATCCCGACGACGACAGCGCCTTCCTGCGGGTGGTCAACGTGCCGCGTCGCGAGATCGGCCCCACCACGGTGGAGAAGCTCGCCGACTATGCCGGCGGACGTGGCATCAGCCTGTTCGCCGCCTGTTTCGAGCTGGGCCTCAAGGCGCAACTGCCGGAGCGCGCCACGGCGCGCCTCGAGCTATTCGCCCAGTGGCTGGTGGACCTGGGTGACCGCGGCCAGCGCGGCGACCCCATCGCCGTGGTACGCGACCTCATCGCCGGCGCCGATTACGAGCAATGGCTGCGCGACAACAGCAAGGACGAAAAAACCGCGGAACGGCGCAGCGCCAATGTCTGGGAACTGGTCACCTGGATGCGGCGGGTCGCCGAACAGACCACCGAGGACAAAACCCTCGCCGACCTGGTGGCGCATATGAGCCTCATGGACATCCTCGACCGCGACGACGAGGAAAACCAGACCGATTGCGTACACCTTTTAACCCTGCACGCGGCGAAAGGCCTGGAATTTCCCCATGTGTTTCTGGCGGGCATGGAGGAATCGCTGCTGCCGCATCGCACCAGCATCGAAGCGGACGACATCGAGGAAGAACGGCGTCTCGCGTACGTGGGCATCACTCGTGCCCGCAAGACCCTCACCTTCACCTACGCCGCCAAACGCAAACGCGGCGGCGAGATGTTGACTCGGGAACCGAGCCGCTTCCTCGCGGAATTGCCTGGCGACGATCTGCAATGGCAGGGCGGTAACCGTGAAGTGGATCCCGCGCAAAAGCAGGAACGCGGCCAAGCGCATCTCGCCAATCTGCGCGGTTTATTGATCTCCGGTTAAACTGTTGTGAAGCAGGTTGTGTAATGTTTGTGTAAGCAAACAATGTCGCCGTCAGTTGACGGCATCATTCTATGAAACGGTACTGTAATCGATTTGAAACAATTACCTTGACATTCATTAAGGCTGGTACTTAACTTAACCATTAAGTACTCCCTCGGCGGGGTGATCGCATGGTCGATACGGGATGAAGGCCCGTAAGATGATTGTGTTCATCAGACCCGAGCGGCGCCAGACCCTACGAAAGCGCCGTAATAGACTCCCCACCGTTATCGATTACTCACACTTTTGGTTTTATCCCTCCCTGCTCTCCGTGGAATGCCTCCCGGGACGCGGGGGGGGCTTTGTTTTGGCCGATGCCGATTCCAGGCGCGCCGCCATCGCAGTTTCCATAACGGGTTCTCATCGAGCGCAATGGGCTCGTCCCGGGAATCCGCGGCAGAATCACTTTCAAGCGTTACCACCCCGGCCCCAATGGGGGCAATCTTCCGCAATGAGGGGGGGACAGGATTTTCCCCTCCTTCCAAGGATGGAGAAAGGGACACAGGAGTGTCCCTTTTTTTTAACGAAGAGGTGGCCTGGGGGCCGGGGTGGTTCCCTTCGCCTCTCCGAGGAGGCGAAGTATCGGTGTGAACCGGTGTGTATGAACCGCGGGTGGCTGCGGGCTCCGGGTAAAGGGGCCGAGGCATCGCGCGGGGAATAACGGGAAGCTCGTTATGGTTGCAACGGAGGAAACGGAATGAACGTGATAGCCATCGCTAATCAAAAGGGAGGGTGCGGCAAGACCACCTTCGCCATCAACCTCGCAGCATGCTTGGGACGCAAAGGCTTGCGGGTACTCCTTGTCGACATGGACTCTCAAGGCCATTGCGCCTTGGGCCTGGGTGTAAAGCCGCAAGTAGGCTGGGCGAGTCTCTATGAAGTGTTCATGGGCGATCTCGATCTGCCCGATATCATCGTTCCCTCCGTGGCGGAGGGCGTGGATCTGGTGCCGGGACTGCCCGAACTGGCCTTCATCGAACAGCGCCTGGCGTTTCGCCAGGACCCGGAGACCGAACTGTTCAAACAACTGGCGATGCTGGGCGGACTTTACGACTATGTGGTGCTGGACAGCCACCTCGCCCTGGGGATACTGGCCTTCAACGCCATCCGCGCCGCCAATCAAGTGCTCATCCCCATCGAACTCAGCTCCTTCGCCCTGGACGGCATCGTCCGGGTGCGGGAGGTGGTTACCCAGATGTGCGAGCGCCACGGCGGCTATGTGGAGATCAACGTCGTGCCATCGCGGGTGAACACCCGCACCCGGCTCGCCAACCGCCTGCTGACCGATTTGCAGCGCGACCTGGCGGATGAACTGCTGCCGGTCATGGTGCGGGAAAGCGTGCGGGTGCGAGAGGCGGCCAGCGCCGGTCGCCCCATCATAGACTTCGCCCCCAAGGCACCGGTCACCCAGGACTTCATCCAGTTGGCGGAGATACTCACCGGCGAGATCGATCAGGTGGCGGAAGACGAGATGCGCGAGCGGGCCACGGCCTTGCCCGCCCATGATCTGGAGTTGAGTGAGAGCATCGCAAGCGACGATGAGGATTATGAACGCCGGGTAGTGCTGAGCTATCACCACTTTTCAGGCGACGACCTGCAGATCGCCGGCGACTTCAACGACTGGATCCCGGACAACCGCGTCGAGACCCGCAGCTTCAACGGCACGGTGCAAAAGGTCCTCAAGATCCCCCCGGGCGCCTATCAATATAGGGTGATCATCGACGGCGAATGGCAGGAAGACCCGGTGAACCCGGTGCGAGTACCCAACGAGATGGGCGGCACCAACTCGCTGCTGCGGGTGATGCCGAACGAGAGAGCATAAAAATAAGAATGATCGCCGCCTGAGAGCGGCGTGGGAATAATAACAAGAGCCTTGTGTAGCCCCCCTACGCTATCCCCGCTTCGGCGGGGATTTTTTTCGCCCTCTGACCTGTGAAGTCGTTGGCGCCCGCGGTAATGCCCGGCTATCATACGACTAAGCCGATGATCGGCTCGCGTCATCGAGATCACAACTCACGGAGACCGGAATGGATGCCGAACAACTCAAGGCCATGCAGACGCCGCTGAAGGAGAAGTACCGCGAGCAACCCCAGACGGCGCAGGTGACTTTGAAGGCCCAGGGCAGCATCGGCGAGGGGATTACCTGCAAGCTTGAAACGGGGAGGGCGATGGCCGCGGCCGGTTTGCATCCCGCCACAGGCGGCGACGGGCTTACCCTGTGTTCCGGGGATATGCTGCTGGAGGCCCTGGTGGCCTGCGCCGGCGTGACCCTCGGCGCCGTGGCCACCGCCATCGGCGTCGAGTTGCGTGATGCGCTGATCAGCGCCGAAGGCGATCTGGATTTCAGGGGAACGCTGGCGGTGAGCAAGGATGTGCCGGTAGGGTTCAAGGCGATTCGCCTCCGCTTCGATCTGGACAGCGAAGCCCCGCAGGAGCAGTTGGATTCGCTGCTGAAATTGACGGAACGTTATTGCGTGGTGTATCAGACCTTGAACCATTCGCCGCAATTCAGCCTTTCCTATCAGCGTCGGTAGAATGGCTGGGTTTCCCGTTAGCCTAACTACCACGTCGGCGGCGTGACCGCGTCTCCCACGCCCCCTCATGAATAGGGCGGCAGCCGCTCTCTCCGGTGCGGGTCGGCGTCATAAATTATTCATTGAATCTTCACGCAGTTTACATGTTTCCGGCCGATAGTATGCACAGGTAAAAGTGCGTGAGCCTGGTGTATGAGCGTGTATACCGCTTTCAAACGCATGGAAAGCTGGGAACTGGCGCTGTGCGAGTTGTGTAACCGCGCCTGTCACCGTCGATTGATTAAAAGGATTTTTGTGGTCGTCAGCCGGCTGGGCGACGGCATATTCTGGTATGCGCTGATGATCTCATTACCCTTGTGGTACGGTATGGATGCGCTGCATGTGTCCATGCACATGGGCTTTGTGGCCCTGGCCGGACTGGCGCTCTACAAATATCTCAAATCCCATTTGGTGCGGCAGCGACCGTATATACAGCATGGCGGCATTACCCTCGGTACCGCGCCGCTGGACCTCTACAGTTTCCCCTCGGGGCATACCCTGCACGCGGTGGCCTTTACCGTGGTGGCGCTGATCTATTATCCGCAACTGGCCTGGTTGTTGGCGCCCTTCACCGTTTTGGTGGCCTTGTCACGGGTGATCCTGGGCCTGCATTATCCCAGCGATGTGATGGCGGGCGCGCTGATAGGCGCCTTGTTGGCGCGTGGCAGCTTCATGATCCTGCCGTGACCGGCGATCCATCGCACATGACGGCTTGAGATTCCACAGAGATTCTCTATAGTTGGATATACGATGCGCATTCTTTTTATATCAGACGTCTATTTTCCGCGGGTCAACGGCGTTTCTACTTCCATGCAGACGTTCCGGCGCGAGCTGCAGCGCCTCGGGCATGAAGTCGATATCATCGCCCCCGATTACGGGCAGTCGGAAAATGGCGATAGCGGCTTGATCCGCGTCCCCTCGCGCGTCGTAATATTTGATCCCGAAGACCGCATGATGCGGTTCAGTTCCATACTGGCCCTCACCGATGAGCTGCGACGTCGCAATTTCGATCTGATTCATATCCAGACGCCGTTCGTCGCCCACTATGCCGGCATTAACCTGGCGCGCCGTCTTAACATTCCGCGCCTGGAGACCTACCATACCTTCTTCGAAGAATATCTTCATCATTACGTGCCGTTCCTGCCCAAGTCCTGGACGCGCTATGTGGCGCGATATTTCTCCCGTTCCCAGTGCAACGAAGTGAACGCGGTGGTGGTGCCGTCCACCGCGATGTGCGAGGTGCTTTCCGGCTATGGCGTGACCACCCCCATGGAGGTACTGCCTACCGGCATCGAACTGGAGCGCTTCAGCGGCGGCGACGGCGCTCGCTTTCGAGCGGTGCACGGCATCGCCCCGGAGCGTCCGGTGATGTTGCATGTCGGCCGGGTGGCATTTGAGAAGAACATCGGATTTCTGTTGCGGATGTTGCACCGCGTTCGCAAGCTGCATCCCGACGTGCTGTTCATCATCGCCGGGGAAGGTCCGGCTCGGCAGGCATTGTACCGCGAGGCCCAGGGCCTGGGGGTGATGGACAATGTGATGTTCGTGGGCAATATGGATCGCGAGAACGGACTGTTAGACTGCTATCGCGCCGCGAACGTCAAGGTGTTCGCTTCCCGCACCGAGACCCAGGGCCTGGTGCTGTTGGAGGCCATGGCCCTGGGCGTGCCGGTGGTATCCACGGCGATTATGGGAACCAAGGATGTACTGCAGCCGGGATGCGGCGCGGAGGTGGTGGCGGAGGATGAGGCATCCTTCGCGGCGGCCGTCGCGCGGGTGCTGGGTGACGGCGATCTGGCAGGGCGCATGAGCGATGCCGGCAGAGAGTACGTCAAATCCTGGTCCTCACTCGTGCTTGCCCGACGCATGGTAGATCTCTACGGGCATCTTGTCGCGGAGCACCGTTTTCGCCTCGATGCCATCTTGACCACCGACAATCGCCACTCATAATCAAGGCGGCCTCCGCCAATAATGCGACAGGCCAAGGGCCGAGCATGCGCCACCTGGCCGCGATCAATTCAAGCCCGGCTGTTGCCTAAACCCCTAACAAAGCTACAATGGCGGCAACGCCGCGGGCTTGGCCGCGCAGCCAGGGATGATCATCATGTTGAAAAAAATTGAAACCACGCTGGAAAGCCTGATCTTCAACAGCCGCTGGCTGCTGGCGCCTTTCTATATAGGTTTGGTGGTGGCGGTGATCTTGCTGTTGGTCAAGTTTTGCCAAGAGTTTATCCACATCGCCCCTCATATTCTGGATTCTACGGAAGGGGATGCCATCCTCGCGATCCTGACCCTGGTGGACATGTCGCTGGTGGCCAATCTGTTGCTGATCATCATCTTCAGCGGTTATGAAAACTTCGTGTCCAAGATCGACGCCGCCGGCCATGAAGATAAGCCGGACTGGATGGGCAAGGTGGATTTCTCGGCCCTAAAGCTGAAGCTCATCGCTTCCATCGTCGCCATCTCGGCCATCGAGCTGCTCAAGGCCTTTGTCAATATAGAGAAGATACTGGTCGCGGATTCAGGTCCGGGAGAAACGCAGCTGATGTGGAGAGTGATTATTCACGTCGTTTTAGTCATCTCCGGCGTGCTGTTCGCCCTCATGGACAGGGTTGCCGAATCCAATAGCGGACATCATTGATTAAAATAGTATCGTCGTTAAGGCATCTCGGCTCGATGTCCCTCTAGAATAAGGTGATGTGGTTTTGTCTGCGGTTGCGACAGGCAGGGCCGTCATCTTTTGCTATGCTTGTGGACTGGGCGCAGCACAACCTGAAGAAAGCACCCGTATGATCGAACACACCATGATCACGCTGGCGGTGATCGTCTTCATGGGCATCGGCTGTCAGTGGCTGGCCTGGTGGCTGAAGCTGCCGGCGATTTTGTTCCTGCTGATAACCGGGCTGATCGCTGGGCCGGTTATCGGCTTCATTCAGCCGGACCAGCTGTTCGGCGATCTGTTATTTCCCATGGTGTCCCTGGGTGTGGCGCTGATCCTTTTCGAAGGCAGCCTGACCTTGCACCTGGGCGAGATCAAAGGCCTGGGCAGCGTGGTGCGCAACCTGGTGACCTACGGCGCGGTGTTGAACGCCGCGATCATCGCCAGCGCCACCCACTTCATCCTGGGGTTTTCCTGGCAGTTGGCCTTTCTGTTCGGCGCCCTGGTGTCGGTGACCGGGCCGACGGTGATCGTTCCCATGTTGCGCACCGTGCGGCCCATCGCCAGCCTTGCCAACATCCTGCGCTGGGAGGGGATCATCATCGATCCCCTGGGCGCTCTGATGGCGGTGCTGGTGTTCGAGTTCATCGTATCGGGTCAGGATCATCAGGCCCTCGCCGTGTTCGGCAAGATGTTGTTGATCGGCGGCGCGTCCGGCGCGGCGGCGGCCTACGGGCTGGCAACGCTGCTGCGCCGCCATCTCATCCCCGAGTATCTGCACAACGTCACCACTCTGGCCCTGGTGGTGGGGGTGTTCACCCTGGCCGACAGCCTGCAGCATGAATCCGGTCTGCTGGCCGTCACCGTCATGGGGATGATGCTGGCGAACATGAAGAACGTCCCTATGGAAGACATCCTGGATTTCAAGGAAAGCCTGAGCGTCCTGCTGATCTCGCTGTTGTTCATCGTGCTGGCAGCGCGGGTGGATTTCAAACTGTTCGCCGAGGTGGGTTGGGCAGCGGCCTTGGTGTTCCTGGTGATCCTGTTCATCGCCCGGCCCCTGATGGTGCTGGCCTCCACCCTGGGATCCAAACTCAAGTGGCAGGAAAAGGCCCTGCTCAGCTGGGTCGCACCGCGCGGCATCGTCGCGGCGGCGGTGTCGGCGCTGTTCGCGCTGCGCCTGGAAGATATGGGGTTTGAGCACGCCGATCTCCTGGTGCCGATGACCTTCATGGTGATCATCGGCACGGTGGTGTTGCAGAGCGCCACGGCGCGGCGCCTGGCGGATCACCTGGGGGTGTCGGAACCCGAGCCGCGCGGGGTGTTGATCGTCGGCGCCAACAACGTATCGCGAACAATCGCCAAGGCCTTAACCGAACGGAATTTCCGGGTGGTGATCGCCGACACCAATTGGGACGATGTCCGCACCGCGCGCATGGATGGCTTGGCCACCTATTACGGCAACGTCGTCTCCGAACACGCCGACCGCCATCTCGACCTGGTAGGGATAGGACGCCTGTTCGCCATGTCGCGGCGCCCGGCGCTCAACGCCCTGGCCTGTACCCGTTACAAGAATGAGTTCGGCGGCAACAATGTGTTCACCTTGCAGACCTCCGAGGAAAAGGGCGCCTCGGAGAAACAGGCCATCGCTACCCACTATGCGGGTCCGCGCCTGTTCGGCGAGGAGGTCACCAGCGCCATGTTGGCGAGCATGATCAGCAAGGGCGCGGAGATCCGCGGCACCCAGTTGTCGGAGGCCTTCGATTACGACAGCTACCGGGAAAAATACGGCAAGGGGATGATCCCGCTGTTTGCCCTGGATGAGGAGGGCCAGTTGCGGGTGTTCGCCGTGGGTAGCGACTTCGAACCCGAAGCCGGCTGGACCGTGGTCAGCCTGTTGTCCGTCGAGGCGATGGAACAGACCCAGGGCAAGAATAATCAGGGCGAACAGAAAGAGGCGCCCGCCAAGGAGGGTAGTTAGAGTACCGGCGCTTTGGTGGGTGCCGCGGCCGGGGCGTCACGAGCTCAAGCGACCTGACACGTACCGTTTTCTTCCAGAGTCTGGCAGAGACGATGGTTGAATTCGAAGGGATCTGAGTGGATATTGCTGAGGGCGGCGCCGGCGAGATAGACCTTACGCTTGGCGGTTTTCACCATCTCGGTGTTGCCGCACAAATACACACGCCAGCCTTTCATTTGCGGATGCTGCGCCAATGCGATGTCGGCGGCGCGACCTGGTGTATAGCCGCTGGGGGCGTCGCCGCGGGACAGGCAGGCGGTATATTTAAATTGGGGATAGTGCTTCGCCAGCTCCCTCATTTCTTCTGTTAAGTACACGCCATCGACGCTGCGGCTGCCGTGATAAAGATGGATAGGTGCAGTATGACCCTGTTGCAGGGCGCTATGAACGACGCCGAGCAGCGCCGCCAGTCCGCAGCCCGTGCCGATCATCAGCAGGGGTTGTTCGGGGGTGCCGGGGTTGTAGATGCAATCCCCAAAGGGACCTTGTATTTTAAGGCTTTCGCCCACCGCCAGTTGCTCGTGGATCCAATTACTCATCCGTCCACCGTCGATGCGGTAAACGTGCAACTCTAGTTTGTCATGTGCCGAGGGGGCGTTGGCGATGGAATAGCTGCGTACGATATCGTCGTGCAGCAGATTGATAAATTGGCCGGCCTCGAAGGAAAAATCTACCGGGCACCGCAGTGTGAGTTGGACGACGCGGTCACTGAGCTTTTCTTTGCCTATCACCTCGGCAGTAAACCAGGGTAGATCTTCCTCACCCGGCAGGGCAACCTCCATATCGCTCGTGGGCTGGCACTGACAGGCAAGAAAATGATTGCGTGCCTTGAGTGAGGGCTTTAGTCCCTTCTGCGCCTCGGCGGGCGGGGCTTGATCGACAGCTCGCATAATGCAGCTCTGGCACACGCCGCTGCGACAGGACGAACGGAGAGCGACGCCGTGCCGCAAAAGGCCATCGAGGACAGATTCCTTTTCCTCCAGGGTATAGCGTTTGTTCTCGAAAGTGATCTGCGGCACGGCGTGGCGTCTTGCTACTTATCGGTTGAGCACGTCGTTGCGGGTGCTCTCGGCGATGGCGGCCGCCTCGGCGATGAGCTCGGCGGGAACATTGAGCTCCTGCAGGGTGGCGCCCAGATTCTCCATCACCGCGTCGAAATGGCTGTCATTGAGACCACGCTCGATCAAGTGGGCGTGACCTTCGCGCATGTCCTTGCCGGTGTAACTGTTGGGACCACCCATAACCATGGTCAAGAAGGCCTTGGGCTTGGCAGCCTGTCTGTCCATGTCTACATCATCAAAAAATCTTTTGATGCGGTCGTCGGCCAGTACCTTGCGATAGAAAATGTCCACGGCGGCATCGACGGCGGCATCGCCACCGATACGATCATAGAGACTTTGGGTCATGGTGATCTCTCCCTGAGTAGATTCGTTAGGCTTAAAGATATATACAACATGCATTATTAAAATTGCTGGAGATAATGTCAATAAAAAATTTGTGGATATTATTGAGTGATTCAGTCGGCTATACATCCCGTGTGCTGCCGGGGAGGACTTGCTAACATGGCGGCCGGATAAGCAAGGATAGACTTAACTATTGCCATGAAAACGGTTTTTTCCGCGTTGTCGCGTACTGTGGTGGTGCTTGGCATGGTGTCGCTGCTCAATGATGCCGCCAGCGACATGCTGGCGCCGCTGCTGCCCCTGTTCCTGACTGTGACCCTGGGCGCCGGGCCGGTGGTGGTGGGTCTGATCGAAGGGGTGGCGGAGGCCACCGCCAGCATCCTCAAACTGTTGGCGGGCTGGCTGGCGGATCGCGGCTGGAATCCGAAGGGTCTGGTAATGGGTGGCTACGGCCTTTCCAACGGCGCACGGCCCTTGATCGGTTTTGCCTTCGGCTGGGCCATGGTGCTGATCCTGCGTTTCCTCGACCGGGTGGGCAAGGGCCTGCGCACCGCGCCCCGCGACGCCATGATCGCCACCTCGGTGTCCCCCGCCATCCGCGGCCGCGCCTTCGGTTTTCACCGCGCCCTGGATCACAGCGGCGCGGTCATCGGCCCTTTGCTGGCCTTCGCCTTACTGGAAGCGAACGTCCCGTTGCGCGATGTGTTCTTCGCCTCCGCCATTCCCGGTCTCATGGTGATGCTGTTGTTGGTCTTCGGCCTGCCGGCGACACCGGCTGCCCCCGTGGAGGCCGTGCCCCGATTTGCCTGGCGCGAACTGGACAGCCGACTGCGCGGCTTGATCATCGCCGCCGCCGCCCTGGCGCTGGCCGCGGTGCCCGATGCCTTTCTGGTGTTGTGGATGCAGGCCCATGGTTTCGCCATCGTTTGGGTGCCCTTGCTGTGGGCGGCGATGCATGCGGTCAAGATGCTGGTGGCCATGCCCTTCGGCATGCTGTCCGACAAGATTTCCCGATTAAAGGTGGTGATCGGCGGCTGGAGCGCGCGGGTGGTGTTGCTGGTGATCCTGGCGCTGTTGGGGAACGGGCTGTGGTCGGCGTGGGTGTTGCTGCTGGCCTATGCGGCGGCGACCGCCTCCACCGAGGGTGCGGAGCGGGCCCTGATCGGCGACGTAGCGCCGGCCGCGAACAAGGCCACCGCCTTCGGCGCCTATCACATGCTGAGCGGTTTGTGCGCCTTGCCGGGCGCGCTGTTGTTCGGCGGCCTATGGGAATGGGCGGGGATGAGCGTCGCCTTCATCGCCGCGGCGGTGCTGACGGCGATCTCCGCCGCGGCGTTGGTGATGATTGCGAAGAAAAAGCATTAACCACGGAGGGCACGGAGACCACGGAGAAAATAATTTTGAAAAGCGTAGTACTTAAATTGGGAATTTGATTTTTCTTTTTTATAACTCCGTGCTCTCCGTGGTTAAGCATTCAGCTTTTTCTTTAATAGCTCGTTGAGCTGCTGCGGGTTGGCCTTGCCCTGGGTGGCCTTCATCACCTGGCCGACGAAGAAGCCGAACAGTTTGTCCTTGCCGCCGCGATAGTCGGCCAGTTGCTGCGGGTTTTTGGCCATCACCTCGTCTATGACCTTTTCGATGGCGCCGCTGTCGGTGACCTGCTTCAGCCCGTGTTTCTCGATAACGGCGTCGGCGTCGCCCTCTCCGTTCCACATGGCCTCGAACACCTGCTTGGCGATCTTGCCGGAGATGGTGTCGTCGGCGATGCGTTGCAGCATGCCGCCCAGCATGGCGGCGTTCACCGGGCTCTGGGTGATGTCTTTGCCGTCTTTATTGAGTGCGCCCAGCAGATCGCCCATCACCCAGTTGGCGGCGAGTTTGGGTTCGCCGCCGGAAGACTTGACCACAGCCTCGTAGTATTCCGCCAGCTCGCGGCTGGTGATGAGCACGCTCGCGTCATAAGGCGTCAGGCCGTATTCATAGCTGAAACGCTCGCGCTTCTCGTCGGGCAATTCCGGCAGGGTGGCGCGCACCGCCTCGACGAAGTCCGGTTCGATGATCAGGGGCAGCAGATCGGGATCGGGAAAATAACGGTAGTCGAAGGCCTCTTCCTTGGAGCGCATGGAGCGGGTCTCGTCTTTGTTGGCGTCGTAGAGCCGGGTCTCCTGGACGATCTTGCCGCCGGATTCCAGGATTTCGATCTGGCGCTCCACTTCGTAGTTGATAGCGCGCTCCACGAAACGGAAGGAGTTGAGGTTCTTGACCTCGCAGCGCGTGCCGTAGCGGTGCTCGCCCTTGTGGCGCACCGAGACGTTGGCGTCGCAGCGGAACGAGCCCTCCTGCATATTGCCGTCGCAGATCTCGAGATAGGTGACCAGGGAATGGATCTTCTTCATATACGCCACCGCCTCCTTGGCGGAGCGCATGTCGGGTTCGGAGACGATCTCCAGCAAGGGTGTGCCGGCGCGGTTGAGGTCGATGCCGGTCAGGCTCTGAAAGTCTTCGTGCAGGGATTTGCCGGCGTCTTCTTCCAGGTGGGCGCGGGTAACGCCGATGGTCTTGGTCTCGCCGTCCTCCAACTCGATCTGTACCTGGCCATGCTGCACCACCGGCAGTTCGTATTGGCTGATCTGGTAACCCTTGGGCAGGTCGGGATAGAAATAATTCTTGCGCGCGAACACCGAGCGCGGCGCCACAGTGGCCTGTACCGCCAGGCCGAATTTCGCCGCCATGCGCACCGCCTCCTTGTTCAACACCGGCAATACCCCGGGCAGGCCCAGGTCCACGGCGCAGGCCTGAGTATTGGGCGCCGCGCCGTAGGCGGTGGAGGCGCCGGAGAAGATCTTGCTGTTGGTGGCAAGCTGGGCGTGGATCTCAAGCCCAATTACTGTTTCCCATTCCATTTTTGACCCTTTGTTAACCACGGAGAACACGGAGGACACGGAGATTAAAAAATTGAAAATCGATCGATGCGCAGGGGTGCTCTTTGCAGCGGTGTCTTTTCAATGAAATATTCTTTCTCCGTGCCCTCCGTGTTCTCCGTGGTTCAAAAAAATTCTATTCAAATCCTTCCGGGCAGCGCGCGTGCCAGTCGGTGGCCTG
>CAZOTG010000029.1:0-12938 GCA_964582585.1 uncultured Chromatiaceae bacterium
CCTATGATCCCGCCCGCTCCCGCGCCTTGCTCAAGGCGGCGGGATTCAATGCAGGAGACGTCCATATCGTGTACAAGACCTCCAACGATCCCTTCCGCATACGGCTCGCCACCATCATCCAGCAGCAGCTGGACGAGGTAGGTATCGATGTCGACCTGCGCAGTTACGACTGGGGCACGTTTTACGGCGACATCAAGGCGGGGCGTTTCCAGATGTACAGTCTGTCCTGGGTCGGCATCAAGATGCCCGATATCTTTCACTATGCCTTTTACAGTGACGCGGTGCCGCCGGCGGGGGCCAATCGTGGCCACTACGACAGTAAGGTGGCGGATCGTTTGATCGATGCCGCGCAAACGGTCACGGACCCGGCGCGACAGGCCGATTACTATCGGCAGTTACAGCGCTATCTGTGGGAGCAGTTGCCCTATGTGCCGTTATGGTACGAAGATCATATCTTCGTGGCGCGGCGCGATATCGAAGGCTATACCCTGGCCAGGGACGGTAACTATGATGGACTGGAAAACGTGCGGCGCGGTACACCACGACAATAGAAGCCATGAACGACATGGATAGACGTATCGAGATCGATATCGGCCCACAACGCCTGCGCCTCTTCGAAGGGAAGCAGGTGGTGATGGACGTGGCGGTATCCACCGCCAGGAACGGGCCTGGCGAGTTGCAGGACAGCGAATGCACGCCGCGCGGCCTGCATGTCATCCGCGCCAAGATCGGCGCCGGCTGCGCGGCCGGCACCGTGTTCGTGGGACGGCGCCCCACCGGTGAGGTCTATACGCCGGAACTAGGCGCACGTCATCCGGGACGGGACTGGATACTCACCCGCATCCTGTGGCTGAGCGGCATGGAACCGGGGAAGAATCGCGGCGGCGCGGTGGACAGCATGCGCCGCTATATCTATATCCACGGTTCGCCCGACGAGGTCGCCATGGGCGTGCCCGGTTCCCGCGGCTGCGTGCGCATGCGCAATCGCGATATCATCGACCTGTTCGAGCGGGTGCCGGTGGGCACTCGCGTCGAGATCGTTGAATAGAACCCCTCACCCTCTTTCCCTCTCCCGGAGGGAGCAGGATGAAAAGCCCTTCTCCCTTAGGGAGAAGGGTGGGGATGAGGGGATAACAATCATCAACACGCTTAAGGATTGAGTAGAATTCATGCCGGTATTCATCCTGTCACGATTGCTCAGCGCGGTACTGGTCCTGCTGGGGGTGAGCTGTCTGGTATTTCTCCTCATCCATCTGGTGCCCGGCGATCCGGTGGAGGTGATGCTGGGCGAGGCGGCGCAGCCCGCGGACCGCGAAGCCTTGCGCCATGCCTTGGGCCTGGATCAACCGTTGCTGACGCAACTGCTGCATTATTTCCAGGGCCTGCTCCATCTGGACCTGGGGACATCGCTGCAGTCCCATCGCCCCATCGCCGAGCTGTTGTGGGAACGCCTGCCCGCCACCGCCGAGCTGGCGGCGGCGGCCCTGCTGGTGGCGGTGGTGATCGCCTTTCCTCTGGGGATCCTCGCCGCGGTACATAAGGACACTCCCTGGGACTACGGCGCCATGTCGGTGTCCCTGCTGGGCGTCTCCATCCCCAACTTCTGGCTGGGTCCGGTGTTGATCCTGGTGTTTTCGGTGTGGCTGGGCTGGCTGCCGGTGAGCGGACGGGAGGAAACCGCCTCCATCGTGCTGCCCGCCGTTACCCTGGGCACGGCCTTGGCCGCGGTGCTGTCGCGCATGGTGCGTTCCTCCCTGTTGGAGGTACTGCATGAAGATTATGTGCGCACCGCACGGGCCAAGGGCCTGTCGGAACGGACGGTGATCCTCCGTCATGCCTTGCGCAACGCCCTGCTGCCGGTGGTGACGGTGCTGGGCCTGCAACTGGGGGTGCTGCTGGGCGGCGCGGTGGTCACCGAGATGGTGTTTTCCTGGCCGGGACTGGGAGAGTTGACCATCGAGTCCATCCAGCGCCGCGATTATCCGGTGGTTCAGGCCTGCGTATTGCTGATCAGCGTCTCCTATGTGGTGGTCAACACCCTGACCGATCTGGTCTACGGCTGGCTGGATCCCCGGGTGCGGCTGGGGGGCGGCGCGTGATGCTGCGGGTAGGGGTGCCCGGCGCGATCCTCCTGGCTTGGGCCCTGTGCGCCGCGGTAGGGCCGATGTTGGTGGGCGACCCCAATCACATCGAACTACAGCGCATCCTGGCCTCGCCCGGCGCCGCGGGCTGGCTGGGTTTCGACGATCTGGGGCGGCCGGTGTGGCAGCGCCTGGTGGCGGGGGCGCGGACCTCCTTCCTGGTGGCGGGCATGGTGGTGTCGGTCACCGCCGTGGTGGGGGCCTTGATCGGTACCGTCAGCGGTTTCGTGGGAGGCTGGGTCGACCACCTGTTGGTGCGGATCATCGATATTTTCCTGGCCTTTCCGGGTATCCTATTGGCCATCGCCCTGGCCGGGGTATTGGGCCCGGGCATCAATAATGTGGTGATCGCCCTGAGTGTGGTGGGCTGGGTGGGGTTCGCGCGACTGTCCCGCGCACAGGTGTTGTCCCTGAAGCACCGCGATCATGTGCAGGCGGCTTTGGCCCTGGGGGTGCGGCGCTCGCGCATCGTGGCGCGACATCTGCTGCCTCTGATCGTCGCGCCGCTGATCGTGGAGGGTACCTTCGCCGTGGCGGGCGCGGTGATCGCCGAGGCCGGCCTGTCTTTCCTGGGTCTGGGTGTGCAGCCGCCGGCGGCCTCCTGGGGCAGCATGATCCGCGACGGCACGCGATATATGCTGATGGCGCCCCACCTGGTGCTGGCGCCGGGCGTGGCCTTGATGCTGGTGGTGTTGGGTGTGAACCTCCTGGGAGACAGGCTCCGCGATTGGTTGGACGTGCGGAGCCGGCCATGACAGGGGACAAAGGAGAAGAGGTATGAGTTTAGGACCGTTGATGGTGGGGATCTCGGGCCCGGCCCTGATCCCGGAAGAGCGGGAGATGCTTTGCCATCCGCTCATCGGCGGCGTGATCCTGTTTTCCCGCAATTACCAGGATCCGGATCAGTTGGGGGCCCTGGTGGCGACCATTCACGGTCTGAAGGATTCCCCCTTACTGGTGGCGGTGGATCAGGAGGGTGGACGGGTGCAGCGTTTTCGCGATGGCTTCGTCGCCTTGCCGCCCATGCGACGCCTGGGAAACCTCTACGACAAGGATCCCAAGCGGGGTAAATATTTCGCCCAGCTCATCGGCTGGCTGATGGCGGCGGAGTTGCGCGCGCTGGGAGTAGACCTGAGTTTCGCACCGGTGTTGGACCTGGATCGCGGCAATAGCGAGGTAATCGGCGACCGCGCCTTTCACGGCGATCCGGAGGCGGTGGCGAATCTGGCCCACGCCTTCATGGTGGGTATGGACATGGCGGGGATGATGGCGGTGGGTAAGCATTTTCCGGGGCATGGTACCGCGGCGGCCGATTCCCATCGGGTGGTGGTGACCGACAACCGCCCCTACGAGGACATAGCCGGCGAAGATTTGGTGCCCTTCGAACGCATGATTAACTTCGGCTTGGCGGCGCTGATGGCGGCCCATGTGGTCTATCCCCGCGTCGACCCCAAACCCGCGGGCTTCTCCCGCTTTTGGATGCACGAGGTGCTGCGCGAACGCCTGGGCTTCCAGGGGGCAATCTTCAGCGATGATCTGGGCATGGCCGGCGCCGCCGGGGCGGGAGACATCAAGCAGCGCGCCGAGGCGGCGCTGGAGGCGGGCTGCGACATGGTGCTGCTGTGCAACGACCTGGCGGAGATTCCGGCGGTGGTGGATCATCTTGAGGGATATCGTAATCCGGCCGCGCAATTGCGGTTGGCGCGCCTCCACGGCCGCGGCAGGGTTGACCGCATCCATCTGCGCCTGGAGCCCACTTGGCAGGAAGCCTTGCAGGCGGTAGCTGAGTGTGAGCGGCCGGATGAATTGAATTTAGTGTAAAATCACACGGATAAATCCAACGCAAAGACTAAATAGAGATAAAGGGCGCGGGGAAAGGCGCGGGATTTTTTTGCGAAAATTTTGCGCTCTTTGCGACGTTGCCCCGAAGAATAGCGGATTGATAATTTGCTCAAAATACACCTGGCAAAGAGAAGGAGAAGATAGGTAATGTCGATGTGGAAGTGGCCGGTTTGGGTAGTGGTGATGTCTTTGGCGTTTTCGGCACAGGGTTGGGCCTTCGATATTTTGCAGCCGTTACCTTCGCAGGTTCCCGTTCCCAAGGACAACCCGCAGAGCAAGGCAAAGATTGCTCTGGGTGAGCGGCTCTATTTCGATAAGCGCTTGTCCGTCACCGGCACTCTGTCGTGCAACAGCTGCCACAATGTCATGGCGGGCGGACAGGACGACAAACCGGTTTCCGTCGGCGCCCTGGGCAAGAGCGGGCGGCGCAATGCGCCGACGGTGTGGAACGTGGCCTTTCAGACCGTGTTGTATTGGGACGGGCGGGCGCGCAGCCTGGAAGAACAATTGCACAGCCATTTTTTGGACGACTCGGTGATGGCCATGCCCGATGCCGCCGCAGTGCGCGAGCGCCTGACGCGGATTCCCGGTTACCGTGAGGCGTTCACCAGGGTTTTCGGCGACGATGAGCCGCTCAGCTTCGACAACGCGGCCAAGGCCATCGCCTCTTATATACGTACCCTGGTGACCCCGGACAGCGCCTTTGATCGATATATTCGCGGCGACAAGAGCGCCTTGTCGGAGCAGGCCAAGCGCGGTCTGGAAGATTTTCGCAAAACCGGTTGCATGTCCTGCCACTTCGGTGTCAACTTCGCCGGTCCCGCGCCGGGGCCGTATCTCAAGATGGGAGATGGTTTTTACGAGCTTTTCCCCAATTTCGTGGGCAGCAAGTACGACCAGCTCTACAAGCTGACCGATGACATCGGCCGCTACGATTTCAGCCATGATCCCGGCGAGAAGCGCATGTTTCGCCTGCCGACCCTGCGCAACATCGCTCTCACCGCCCCTTATTTCCACAACGGCAGCGTCACCACCCTCAGCGAAGCGGTGCGGGTCATGGCGCGGACCGAACTCGATATGACCCTCGGCGACCAGGAGACTCAGGACATCGTCGCCTTCCTCGAGAGCCTTACCGGACGCTTCCCGTCCTTGACCATGCCGCGGCTTCCAGCCACACCACATGAGATGGTGTGGTCGTGGCAAAATCCGGTATCGCAAGGTTCCGCCGCCGATAACATGCACGCTTCCGCCCATCAGCCATGACAGGACTTTGAATGAAGATGTTTTCTCGTGTCATTGTCGCTGCCGGGCTTTCCCTACTGCTCGGCTCCGCCGCCGCGGCGCAGCAGGCAGGCTGGTATGGGGGCCTGTCGGCGGGGCAGGGCAACATAGACCTCACCACCCGAGACTGGGATGACGGCACCCTCACCAACACCGTTCTCGATCATGACGGCGTCGCCTATAAGGTGATTGCCGGGTATCGTTTTACCCGCTACCTTAGCCTGGAAGGGAGCTATGTACATTTTAGCGACGGCAAGTTCAGCGGTGTCGAGCCGTTGACAACTTCCACTGTCTGGAAAATCGGTCAGGTGTTTGGTGAGGCAAGGGCCAAAGGCGTTAGTCTGCAAGGCCTGTTGGCATGGCCTTTTGCCAAGGAACGCTTCGCGATGTTCGCCAAGGGCGGACTGTTTTTTTGGAATACCGCGATGGTATCCCGGCCCACCATCGCGGGTGGGACGCTAGCGCTGGGCGACGAACGGGTGATATATGATGACGGCGTCAGTTGGATCTTCGGCGCCGGTGCCGAGATGCGCCTTTACGACAACTGGCATATTCGTCTGGAGTGGGAACATAGCATGATGGGATTTTCAGGCACCGTGGATCGCAATGTGGACTTCCCCTCCCTGGGCGTGACGCTGGACCTCTAACCGCCTATAATCACCAAGGATAGTGCCACAAAAAGAAATCGTCATGTCTACCATTTCTCCACAAGAAATTCGCGACGTTTATGCCCGCGCCGAGCGCATCTATTCCCAGAAAGATATCGCGGCGGCCTATGAGCGATTGGCTACGGCAATCACCAAGAGCCTGGCCGACAGCAATCCATTGGTTGTATCGGTGATGGTGGGTGGTCTGATTCCGGCCGGGCAGCTGCTGCCCCGTCTCGATTTCCCGCTGCAAATGGACTATCTGCACGCCACGCGCTATCACGGTAACATCAAGGGCGGCGACCTCCACTGGCTGGTGCGGCCATCCCATTCCCTGCAGGGACGGGTGGTGCTGCTGATCGACGATATACTCGACGAGGGGGTCACTCTGGCGGCTATTTGTGCCGCCTGTCGTGAGGCCGGGGCGCGCCAGGTCTACACCGCGGTACTGCTGAACAAGCTGCATTCCCGCAAGAGCGGCTTGGAAGCCGACTTCGTCGGTCTCGATGTCGAGGATCGCTACGTGTTCGGTTGTGGCATGGACTACAAGGATTATCTGCGTAATGTCCCCGGGATCTATGCGATCCCGGAAGAAGACGAATAAAGGATTGTAAGAACCATGACTGAACTGGCGATTATCGGCGGTACCGGGCTAACCAGCCTCAAGAATCTGGATATCACCAAGCGTGAAGTGGTGCATACCCCTTTCGGCGAACCGTCAGGGCCGCTCACTCACGGAGTGCTGTCCGGCAAGGAAGTGGTATTTCTCGCCCGCCACGGTTACGGCCATACCATTCCGCCTCACAGGATCAATTACCGCGCCAATACCTGGGCGCTGCACAATACCGGCGTCAAGAAGGTCATTGCGGTGGCCGCGGTGGGCGGCATCGCCGATGACCTGCCCGCCGGGATGCTGGCGATCCCCGATCAGATCATCGACTATACCTCGGCGCGGGAGAACACCTTCTTCGACGACGGTCTGACCCATGTCACCCACATTGATTTCACCCAGCCCTATTGCGAAGAGCTGCGGCAACTGCTCATTCGCGGCTGCGAGGTGGCGAAGCTGGCTTACGTACCGCACGGTACCTACGGCACCACCCAGGGACCGCGTCTGGAAACGGCGGCGGAGATCGAGCGCATGGCCCGCGACGGTTGCACCATGGTGGGCATGACCGGCATGCCCGAGGCGGCCCTGGCGCGGGAATTGGAGCTGTGCTACGCCACCTGCACCGTAGTGGTCAACAAGGCGGCTGGCCGCGGTGACGGACCCATTTCCATGCATGACATCGAGCAGAGCGTCATGCAGGGCATGGATCGGGTGCGCGATCTACTCGAGCACGTGGTGCCCTTGCTGGGGACATGAAAGCAATTCAAACGCGAAGGCGCTAAGGCACGAAGGTTTACTAAGATGTTGCAGCCTGTGCCTTGACGATTTCGTGAACTCGACCTCCAGGAACGTGGTACCTATCCTGACTTTTCTTTCCAATAAAATTCTTTGCGCCTTAGCGTCTTCGCGTTGGAATTTATTTTTCGGTGCTGTCCGCCGAGGGTATCGGGAGGGGCGATACCACGAACAATACGCCGATCAAGGGGTGATCCAGATAATTTAATTCATCGCTGCGGATGCGGCGCGATTGCGTCATGCGGATGTAGCGGGTGACGGGTTGCGCTATGGCATCGTCGGGTGCTGTGTCGTCGGGCGGCGTTGCCTCAGGTGTATAGCTCAGTTGATAACCCAGGTCCACGTCCACGTGCAGGTAGCGTCCCTGCCGCAGGGTGAAGGTGCCATCCAGGACATGGGGCGGCTGTTCTTGCTGCGGCATCTCCTCCGGTGGAGGCGGATTGACCTCGTTGCCGGCTTGCGGCGGCGGCATATCGAGCGGGTTTGGCGTGGCCGGGGCAGGCGTCTCGCCGGGCGGCGAGGCGAGGGGGTCGACTATAACCTGTTCCTCGCCAAGGGCCGCCGCCGGGATGTCTTCCTTGGGCTTCAGGCCGTCATAGATATGCACCGGCGTACCTTGGTCGGAACTGTCCAAGGGTTGTATCCAGCCGATGTGGAGCAATGGCCGGTAGCGTCCCGAATTGATCAGCTTCTGTTCATCCCCGTCCAGGCTGAGTTCTGATTTCGCCATCCAGCGCCAGCTGGGTGTCTCTGGCTCGGTGAGAGATGCTGTCGAGTCCGCGCCGTCCTCCGGTGCTGGGGCGGTATCCGGCGTAGGCACTTCGCCGGTGGCGGGTGGAGGAGTATCGCCCGACACCGAATCATCGCCGGATGGCGATACATCGTTGGAGGATTGCGCATCGTCGACCTCGGCCGTCGGCTCGGCGGCGGGCGGTGGCGCCTCTGGGAGCGTGTCCAGTTCCATGGCATTATTCAAGGACGGCGTGCCGGGATCAGCGGGCCAGTCCTCCGCTTGCGGCGCGCTGGGGTCGAGGTTTTCGAATACGATCAGCTCGACTTTATACAACGTAATATCGGCGGCCGACGCCGTCCAGGAAACGGCGAGCAGGATGCATCCAAGTAACAGGCGGTTCATACAGCGCAGTGTTGAATATTAGTTGGAAACCGGGATCTAACGATACCGGACCGTAACGAAATAGGCAAAGCACGCGAGGCGAAGTGATGGCGGTACATAAAGTTTTACGGATGGGCGATCCCAGGCTGTTGCAGGTGGCGGAGGCCGTGACGGAGTTTAACACACCGCAGCTGGACGCCTTGATCCAGGATATGTTCGATACCATGGCGTCCTTGGACGGTGCCGGCCTCGCCGCGCCCCAGATCGGTGTCGGCAAACGCCTGGTGATCTTCGGGCTGGAGGCCAACCCCCGCTATCCGGACGCGGAGACCGTGCCCACCACGGTGTTGATCAACCCCCGCCTGGAGTTCCTGGGCGACGAAATGGAGGATGACTGGGAGGGCTGCCTCAGCGTGCCCGGCATGCGCGGCCTGGTCCCTCGCTACACCCGCCTGCGCTACACCGGCCAAGACCAGCAGGGCCGCCATTTCAGCCGCGATGTTGGCGGCTTCCACGCCCGGGTGGTGCAGCATGAGTGCGATCACCTCGACGGCATCCTTTATCCCCGCCGCATCCGCGACCTCACCCAGTTCGGCTTCGAGGAAGAGCTGTTCCCGCCCAAGGATCAAGATAAGCAGTAGCCGCTCCCCCCGTTTCGCCTGGCGCTCACCGGGACGATGTCCTAGGCAGCGCGGGGCCTGACGGGGTAATAACTTCCGGCTTGGAGCCGTTATAACGGGCATAGACACCTCTCACCGGAGATTCACAGGTCCGGTAGCACATGCAGTGCGAGAGGGGTCCACTGCCGCGTTCATGGCAGTCCAAGCTTTCAGGAAGAGATTCGCAGGGATGCCAAGCTATCCAAAGCTTTATCGTATGATCTTAGGCCTTGCGGCCGCATTGCCCGCTGTTGGCCTTGCCGCGCCAGCGGATGCCGGGCGGCTTCTCAACGAACAACAACAGCTGCAGCGACCACGCCTGGAGCGTCTTCCCCAGGAAGAGCAGCGGCCTATCGCGCGGCCTGCGCCCCGGGAGGTCGGCGGCGTTACCGTGCGGCTGAAGGCAGTGCGTTTCAGCGGCGATGTGGGGTTGGTCGGTGAAGAGCGGTTGCAGTCGCTGGTCGGCGATGCCTTGGGAAAGGAACTCGATTTCAACGGACTGCAGGCACTGGCGGATAGAGTGACCGACTATCTGAGGGGCGAAGGTTACTTCCTGGCCCACGCCTATCTCCCCAAACAGTATCTCACCGGTGGCGTGGTGGAAATCGCGTTACTTGCAGGGCGCCTGCAGACCATGGACGATGCGATCATCATTCAGGGACGGTTGCGCATTTCCCCGGAGCGTCTCAAGTCGACCGCCGAAGGGGCGGTCAGACCGGGGCAAGCGCTGAGGGAGTCGGACCTGGAACGCGCCGTGCTACTCATCAACGATCTTCCCGGCATATCCGCCCTTTCCAATATCGAGCGCGGCAACGAGGCGGGCAGCGTGCATCTGGTGGTGGGCGCCATGGAAGAACCGTTATTCAGTGGCGAGATCGGGCTGGACAATTTCGGCAACCGTTACACCGGTGCGTGGCGCGGCACAGCACGGCTTAACCTCAATGACCCACTGCGCATCGGCGATGAGTTGTCATTGTCGGTGGTAGGTTCGACGGATTATCAGATAGGTCAACTAAGCTACGATTGGCCCGTGAATTTCAGCGGCCTGAGGGCCATTCTCTCCTACAGCAGCATGAGATATACCATCGGCAAGGAGCTCGCCGACCTGGATGCCAGCGGTTCATCGAGTATCATCGGCGCCGGCGTAAGCTATCCTTTCATACGCACGCGTTTTCTCAATCTGTGGGTCGGCGTGAACTATGCCAGCAAGGGCCTGCAAGACGATGCCTTCGGCGAGCATCTGCGCGACAGACATATCAATGTGTGGAATACCCGCCTATCGGGAGACAGCTACGACCGTCTCGGCGGCGGCGGACTCAATAATTTTTCCGCCACCCTGACCACCGGCGATCTCGATCTTTCCAGAGTGCCCTCCGATCTCGCCCTGGACCAGACCAGCGGTGCCCGCACCAACGGCAGTTACGCCAAGCTGGGCTTCACCCTGGCGCGCTTGCAAAAGATGACCGGGCGCTTGAGCCTGTTCGGCGCGTTGAATGGTCAAGTCACCGACAAGAATCTCGATTCCTCCGAGAAATTCATCCTCGGCGGACCCGTGGGGGTACGCGCCTATCCCATCGGGGAAGGTGCCGGCGATCAGGGTTTTCTGGCCAACATTGAACTGCGCTATGAACTACCGTTGGTGACAGCGCTGGGCAATCTGCAATGGATCGGTTTCGTCGATGCCGGCCAGATCAAGTTGCACAACAGTCCCTGGCCCGGATCGATTCCCACCATCTCGGGTGACAACAGCTACACCCTCAGCGGCATAGGAATGGGCCTTAACGTGACGAAGGGGGCGGCTTATGCCGTGCATTTCGCCTGGGCCACCAAGATCGGCAACAATCGCGGCGCTAGCCTGACGGGATTGGACAGCGACGGCCGCAGTGATGATAGTCGCATGTGGCTGTATGGGGTGGTGTGGTTATGAACGAGACCGGCATGCAGCGCTTCTCCTATGGGCCAAGTTGCGGCGATGTCATCGTTGCTTGCATGGCGGCGCTGATGCTGGTCCTATCCTGCGCCGCGCAAGGCGCGGATGCCGCCGCCTTGCCTACGGACGGCCGTATCACCGCGGGCAGCGGCGCCATTAGCAGTAGCGGCCACGTCATGACGGTGACCCAGGACACTGACCGAATGATTACCCAATGGCGGGACTTTGATATCGGCAGCGATTCGCGCGTCGATTTTCTGCAGCCCGGTGCATCGAGCGTGGTGCTGAATCGCGTTGTGGGCGGCAATCCGTCGCAGATCCTGGGCACCCTCACCGCCAACGGGCGGGTCTATCTATTAAACCCCGCTGGTATCCTCTTCGGATACGGCGCCCAGGTCGATGTCGGCGCATTGGTCGCCGCCACCCTCGATATGAGTGATGACGACTTTCTCAACGGACGGGATAGCTTCAGCAACGGCGGCGCCGCCGGCGATGTGCTCAACCAGGGCAAGCTCAACGGCCGCATCGTCGCCCTCATCGCGCCGCAGGTGCGCAACCAAGGCGCCATCACCGCGGCCAACGGCAGCGTGGTGTTGGCGGCGGGTGATCGGGTCAGCCTGGATTTCGTCGGCGACAATCTGCTCAACGTATCGGTGGACAAGGCGGCACTCGCCGCACTGGCGGATAATCAGGGCCTGATCCAGGCCGACGGCGGTAGGGTGGTGATGACCGCCAAGTCGGCCGGTGACCTCATGGCCACCGTGGTGAATAACGACGGTGTCATCCAGGCCAAGTCTCTGGTGGAGCGTGACGGCCGCATCCTGCTCGATGGCGGCGATGCCGGCATCACCCGCGTCGGCGGCACCCTCGATGTCTCCAGTGACCTCGGTCATGGCGGCGGCATCACGGTTACCGGCGACAAGTTGCTGGTGGACGGCGGCGCTCGGCTCGATGCTCGGGGCGCGCAAGGCGGCGGCGAGATCCTGGTGGGCGGTGCTTGGCAGGGTGCCGGCGCGATCCCGCCTGCCACGGCTACGGTGGTGCGGGCGGGCGCCGTGCTCGATGCCTCGGCCACCGAGTCCGGCAACGGCGGCAACGTGGTGGCCTGGTCGGACGTGAATAATCCTGATTCCGTGACCCGTGCCTATGGGACTTTCCTGGCACGCGGCGGCACCGCCGGCGGTGACGGCGGGCGCATCGAAACCTCCGGGCATCGTCTGGACGTGGAGGGGATCCGAGTGGACACCGGCGCAAGCCGCGGCAAAGCCGGCATGTGGCTGATCGATCCTTCCGATATCACCATCAGCAATGCCGGCGGCGGGACCCTGATCGGCGGTGTCTACGATCCCGGCGGCGCCTCCGGCAGCATTTCGCCCGCCACCATCCTGGCGGGACTGGCCAGCGGTGACGTCACCATCCAAACCAGCGGCGGCAGTGGCGGCAACGGCGACATCACCGTCGTCGACAGTATCGCAACCACCGGGGATCTCGGAGCGGCGCGAATCCTCACGCTCACCGCGGATCGCAATATCGTCTTTAACAGCGGTATTGGTATCGATGCCACCACCGGCGGCAATACCCAGGCTCTGGACATTGCGCTCACCGGCAATGGCATCGCACTTGCTGATGCAAGCCTCAAGTCGCCGCTCGGCACCGTGACATTGAATGCCACCAGCGCGGCAAGCATCACCGAGTCCGCGACCACCGTCATCAGCGCCGACAAATTGTTGCTGTCGGGCGCCGGGGCCACCTATACCCTCACCAGCGGTACGCACACAGTCAATACCCTGGCGGCCGATACCGGCAGCGTCGCCTATGTCGATAGCGATGCACTGAGTATCGGCACCGTCGGCGCCAGCAGCGGCATCGCCGCCACCGGCACGGTATCCATTGCCACCGCCGGCGGCGATCTGACCGTG
>CAZOTG010000030.1:0-12915 GCA_964582585.1 uncultured Chromatiaceae bacterium
CGGTGGCGCGGGATGCATCGCAGCGCAATATGCAGGAGATGGAAAAGGTTCAGCAGCAGTTGGAGGCCCAGCACGCCTGGCGGATGCATCAGCGGGTGGAGACGGTGTTGTCGCGGCTGCGCCTGCCGGGAGACGAGTGCGTCAATCATCTTTCCGGCGGACAACGGCGGCAAGTTCTGTTGGCCCAGGCCCTGGTGACGGAGCCGGATTTGTTGCTGCTGGACGAACCCACCAACCATCTGGATATCGAAGCCATCGCCTGGATGGAGACCTGGTTGGGCAATTATGGCGGCAGCGTATTGTTCATCACCCACGACAGGGTGTTCCTGCAGAATGTGGCGACGCGCATCGTAGAACTGGATCGGGGGCGGTTGACTTCCTGGGAGTGCGACTACCGTACTTATTTACAGCGCAAGGAGGCGGCGCTTGCCGCCGAAGAGGCGGCGGATGCCAGATTCGACAAGCGCCTGGCCCAAGAGGAAGTGTGGGTACGGCAGGGGATCAAGGCGCGGCGCACCCGCAACGAGGGCCGGGTACGGCAACTGGAAAGGCTGCGCAGGGAAAGGGCCGGGCGCAGGGAACAAGCGGGCAAGGCGCGCATGAACATCGACGCCGGCGACGTCTCCGGCCGACTGGTGATCGAGGCCGAGCATGCTACGGCGTCGTGGCAGGGTACGGCCTTGATCGCTGATTTTTCCGTGCGCATCCTGCGCGGCGACCGTATCGGGATCATCGGCCCCAACGGCGCCGGCAAGACTACCCTCATCAAGCTCCTGTTGGGCGAATTGCGGCCGGACAGCGGCACGGTCAGGCAGGGTACCAATATCAAGCTCGCCTATTTCGACCAGCATCGTGCCAGCCTCGATCTCGAACGGACGGTGATGGATAATGTCGGCGAAGGCCGGGAGAGCATCACCGTCAATGGCCGGACCAAGCATGTCATCGCCTATCTGCAGGATTTTCTGTTCAGCCCGGAACGGTCGCGGACCCTGGTGAAATCCCTTTCCGGCGGCGAGCGGAACCGCCTGTTGCTGGCGCGGCTGTTCGCGCAGCCGGCCAATCTGCTGGTACTGGATGAACCGACCAACGACCTCGACGTGGAAACCTTGGAGCTGCTCGAAGAACTCATCGCCGAATACCCGGGGACACTGTTGATCGTGAGCCACGACCGCGCCTTTATCGATAATGTGGTGACCAGTACCCTGGTGTTCGAGGGTGACGGCCGCATCGGCGAATATGTGGGCGGCTATCAGGATTGGCTGGCGCGACGGCCGCCCCCGGCAAGCGACCAACCGTGGCAGGACAAACCGCCGGAGACCGCCGCTGCCAAAGACAAGCCCAGGCCCGCCCGCGGCAAGAAGCTCAGTTATAAGGAGCAGCAGGAACTGGATTCCCTCCCTGCGCGTATCGAGCATCTGGAGGGCGAACAGGCCCGATTGCAGGACATGATGGCCAGCGCCGATTTTTATCGGGGCGACAAGAACGAGATCACTCGGAGTCTGGCGCGCGCGGAACAAATCAAGCGGGAACTGGACGAGGCCTACGGGCGTTGGGAATCCTTGGATGCCGCTGCCATGGCGGCGAAATCATGATGGACGGTGAAGAGTTGGATATCCCTCGTAATGACGAGACGCCTGAATATACGTTACGGGTGAGCGCGCGTGCCAGGCGCTTGCAGCTCAAGGTCACTCCCTGGGGCAAGGTGGAAGTGGTGGTGCCCCGTCATGTGGCGATCAGCCACGTCGCCCCCTTTGTGCAGGAACACCGTCAGTGGTTGCGACGTACCCTGGCCCGGGTTCGGGCCTTGCATCAGGAACGACCCGCATTGGCTTCGCTGTTGCCAGAGAGGGTGCATTTTCCGGCACTGGGGGAGGAGTGGCAGGTCAACTATTTGCCGGGCGTAAAATCGCGTGTACTTGCGACCACTGCAGGAGACGGATCGCGAGTGCTGCAGATAGAGACCATATCGGATGAGCCGCCCCATCTTACTTTACAGACTTGGTTGCACGATCATGCCCGGCGGCATTTGTTGCCTTGGCTACGGGCGGTGAGCGAGGAATGCGGGCTACCTTTCGCCCGCGCCACGGTGCGCGCCCAGAAGACTCGCTGGGGCAGTTGCAGCGCCCGCGGCCACATCAGTCTCAACCGGCATCTGCTGTTCCTTCAGCCGCAGTCGGTGCGTTATCTGTTCATACACGAGCTTTGCCATACCGTTCACCTGAATCATTCGCGGCGCTATTGGTCCCTGGTGGGCCGCCATACACCGGACTATGGCGCGCGCGAGGCGGAACTGCGCCGGGCGGCGCACCTTGTCCCCCTGTGGGCCAGCGCGGAATGAACCTCGGTCAGATCATTCCGGGATGCACACCTCGTCGGGCGGACATTTGAAGAAACAGATTTGATAGAAGGACACCAGCCACTGAAAGGCGAATGAGATACCCATCAGTCCGCCGCCGACCATCACCACGTAGGCGAAGCCGGTGGTGACCTTGGTCAACCACCAGGAGGCGATATCGAGAAAGATGGCGACGAAGGGCACGCATACCATGATGATTTTCAGCGTTTGATTGCGGATGTAGGCGTGGCTGAAGATCAGTCCCATGAAGCCGAACACGAAGGTCAGGCCGAACAGATGGATGTGCGATACCCGCACCAGGGTGCCGATGCTGACGCCGGTATCGAGTTGCGCCACACTCTTGACCTCCTTATAGCTCATCAGGGACGGGATATGGGGGTTGGAGCCGTTATGGCAGGCCCGGCAGTGGCTATCCAGGATGGGATTGATAGTGGCGTTATATTCGGCTTCCTTGCCGCCGTCGCGCACCCATTGGATGATCTTGGCCCGCTCCTCCTGCGGGAGCATGCCGCTCATGGGGCCCTTGAGGGCGGTTTCCAAACGCGTATCGCTCTTGCTGCCGCTATAGGCGATCTTGATGTCCTCGACAGACAGACCGGGACTGCCGTCACGGCCGGCGTGGACCTCGTAGATTTGGACCATGGCGAAGATATAACCGATGCCCATGATCAACAGGATGTTGATATAGAGGACCTTTAGGCCCAGGGGCAGGTCCCCGAACAGGGGATAATTGGACTTGCCATAACTGTTCACGAATGAACACCTCTCGCTTTTGATTGCCTGAACCAAGGCGCGCAGCGCCGCACCGCTATTGTGCGCGCAATCCCTAACGCTATTGTTACATGCCAGATTGATGCCATTGTCACGTATCAGGGAGGGCAGGAAGCTCGCGGAACTGGAAAGCCGGTCTGTCGGCGGCTGGCACGGGTCAACGGAGCGGCCGCATTATAACGTGTCAAGGCATAAATACAAACTTGCCGAGCTATGGCGGCTTTGGGATGCGGGTGTAAATAAATTTGATAGGGACGGCCTGAGGCACTATTATTTCGCGGTTCATGTGAGGGGGAGCCTTGTGGCGCCGATTGATAAATTGATTGAAGGATATCGCCGTTTCCGCCAACGGTATTTTCATGATGAGCCCGAGTTGTTCGCCAGCCTGGTCGCGCAGGGCCAGTCTCCCGCCGTGGCGGTTCTGGCCTGCTGTGATTCGCGGGTGGACCCGGCGATCATCATGGATTGCGAACCCGGCGATTTATTTACAATCCGTAATGTCGCTAACCTGGCGCCGCCCTACGAGCCCGACGGGATGTACCACGGCACCAGCGCCGCGCTGGAGTTTGCCGTACGCGTATTGCGGGTCGGCCATATCATCGTTTTGGGCCATGCCCAATGCGGGGGCATCCATGCACTCTTGGAGGGCGAAAGTCCGGGGGTGACTCAGGGCGAATTCGTGACCTCATGGATGCGCATCGCGGCGCCGGCACGGGATGCCGCCTTGAACGATGCCACGCTTGGAACGGCCGATATGCGGCGGCGATACTGCGAGCAGGCCGCGATCCAGTTATCCCTGGGCAATCTGATGAGCTTTCCCTGGATCAAGGAACGGGTCGAGCAAAATCAGCTGCGTTTGCACGGCTGGTATTTCGATATCGGCTCCGGTGAATTGATCCGTCTCGACGGTAGGGGTCCCACCATCAAAGAGACGCCCATGGTCTAGACAGGGGGATAGCCTGGTTTACGGCGAAGCCGACGCCAAAGGACATCCATTCTTTCGAAAAAACCATCTCTAAAGCCGGGTATCCGACGGTCCGACAACCTCTATAGGCATTCATGAATGACCGAAGAGGTTGCCGTCATGAAGAGAATTGGACAACACCTTGCCAGCGAATTGGCGGTCGTTACGCAGCCCACGCTGCGCAAAGATCGTTACGAGGCCGGCTTCACTCACGCGTTGCAAGGCGGCCAGTTGGACCGCATCGAATACTTCAAGCTTTCCTTCCGTGAAGGTTTCCGCGCCGCGAAACTGTATATGCGCACCATGCGCCGCAAGCAAGGTATCGTCGAATTTCCCCTGCGAGGCCGATTGAAGGTGAAGGCCCTGTAGGATTTCCGTGAAGGGTGTATTGCTCTAATTTGCGGGATTTCCTCAGTCACTCCCGGGTCGGTCTCTATCCAGGCGGGGTTTGCGCGGCATGGCACTCCTAAAGAGCCTCCACCCGATCACCGCGGGAACGGTGGCCGGGCGGAGGCGGACAAGAAGGCCTAGCGTGAAAGATAGGTACCTAATTCATTAACCAGCTTATTGCACTCGCCGATGACCTTGGGAGGAACGGATTTGCCGTCGGAGATCATTTTGCCGTCCTTGGAATATTCGCAGGTGACGGCATCGGGATCGGCCGCGTTCTTGTCCTTGATGATGAATTGATTTTTGTTGATGTCATACTTGGCCTCGAGGCGACCGCCCACATAATAGTCGTATTGGGCGGTTCGGCTGAGGTAGCGCACCCGAGGATGGTGGGTCATCTTTTTGATGGTGTCCATCACCTCTTGGGACGGCAGGGGCAGGAGGGTAGCCGCCACCTTTTGCTCCTCAGCCTCCTTGGCGGATGTCTCAGAAGGTGGTGCAGACTCTCCCTCAGGCAGCGGGGTCGGCAAGGCGGCCGTAGTAGCGGACGTCTCCGTCGCGGCGCCGTCGGCCGGAGCGGACGCGGTGTCGGTCCCGGCAGTGTCCTGCGCCGCAGCTGCCGCCTGGTCGGAAGCCGGTTCCATGGCATCATCACTCTTTGCCATCTTTTGGGCGCAGCCGCTGACGGCCAGCATGCCCAATGACAATAACCCTATAAAAATCAGGTTCTTCTTGATCATGGATATCTCCCCCGGTTTGCAACGTTTTTTTGATGAAGTGAGCGATATATGAGGGGCGGGCAGCCCCCGATGCTTGTTTCTTTTACCATAGTGGCAGGGTAATGTTAACGTGTTTTTGGCGGTTTTCGGCCCGGCGGGCCGGGCCGGTAATGGGCGTCGAACAGGAGGTGAAAGTGGATAAAAGCCGTAATTACGTGGGCTTAGATCAGGACGAATACGGCGGGATGACCCCCACCGGCATGGTCATCCGTGATGCCTGGGTGTTCGGCCTCTTGCCGCAGGGGGAGACATGTGCCGGGTGGAGCTATGACCGTTTGCAGGCCCTTTACGACCAGGTAACGGAGGCGTGGATGCCCTACGGCCACATCGCCAGCAAGTTGCCCGCGGAATTGCGGGAGCGGCATCACGCCATCTTCGAGGAGGCGCTGCGCCGCGCCAAGGACCTGGGGTGGTCGCCGGAGATGGACGACGAAGATTGAGTGGATCGCTTGAGGGCGAAACCGACCAGCGACTACAATGCCCGCTGAATTTTTTGGAGTGGCGGCCCGGTGGCCGTTCCTGTGCAACGAGGTGAACATCATGACGACGCTGGCCATCTATCGTGAAAACGGAGAACTGCTCGAAGCGACCCAAGACTTCGAGACCATCGCCAACAAACTGCACGGCGTGGGCGTGTTGTTCGAACGTTGGCGGGCGGACCGCAAGCTGGACGATGCCGCAAGCCAGGATGAAATCATCGCTGCGTATCGTGGTTCCGTGGATCGCCTGATGGGGCATTACAACTTCAAGTCCGCCGATGTGATCAGCATGACGTCCGATCATCCGGATAAAGAGGCCCTGCGCAACAAGTTTCTCGACGAGCATACCCATAGCGATTTCGAAGTGCGGTTTTTCGTCGACGGCCAGGGTTTGTTTTTCATTCACGCCGACGACCGGGTTTATGCCATCTTGTGCAAACAAGGGGATCTGATCAGCGTGCCCGCAGAGACCCCCCATTGGTTCGATATGGGGGCGGAGCCGCGGCTCAAGTGCATCCGTTTGTTCACCACGCCGGAGGGCTGGGTGGCCAATTACACGGGCAGCGCCATCGCCAAGCAATTTCCTACCCTGGACATCTTTATGACCACAGTGGGAGATGGTTCATTCGTTTCCCGCCGCGGATGATCGAGGCCGTCGTCACCGACATCGAGGGCACCACCTCGTCGTTGTCCTTCGTCAAGGATGTGCTGTTTCCCTATGCCAGGACGCGTATGTACGCCTTTGTGCATGCCCATGGCAATGAGCCGGCGGTGCGTGCCCACCTCGACGAAGTGAGCGCCATGGCCGGCCGCCCCTTGAACGAAGAAGAACTCGCGGCGCAACTGGTGCAGTGGATAGACGAAGATAAGAAGATTACGCCGCTGAAGGCCCTGCAAGGCATGATCTGGGAAGAAGGTTACCGGCAGGGCGATTTTACCGGCCATGTCTACGACGATGCAGTACGCACTCTGCGGCGCTGGAAGGAGCGGGGCATCGATCTGTACGTGTTCTCGTCGGGCTCGGTGCAGGCGCAGCGCCTGTTGTTCGGCTATTCCGATCACGGCGATCTCATGCCCCTGTTCTCCGGCTATTTCGACACCGCCATCGGCGGCAAGCGCGATCCCGCCGCCTATAAAAAGATCGCGGAGACCATCGCCGTCACGTCGTCTCATATCCTTTTTCTGTCGGATATCAAAGAAGAGCTGGACGCCGCGCGTGCGGCGGGCATGCAGACCGTCTGGCTGGTGCGCGACGGTACACCCGATCCCGGCGCCGCCCATGCTCAGGTAAGCAACTTCGAGGCGATCGATGCCACGTTATCAGCGCGGTGACCTTGCGTAGCGGCCCTTAGAGATTGGCCCACGCCCCCGTTTCTTGATAATCCGAGACATTATCATTGTCGATATCTACGTCCAGCTGATAAGTCGTGTTGCTCAAAGCGGTAATCGTGACGGAGCTGTTATCGCCCGTGGCGTGAATTACGCCGGTGGACGGCCATTCATCCGGAAGATAGACCCGCAATGTAGTAGGCGTGGAGATGTCTATATAGCCGTAATCGGGATCGTAATAGCGTCCACTGATATCGATATCGTCATAGGAGAGCGTCGATGACACGGACATCGCATAATTTTCCAGTTTGTAGACCTTATTGCTCACATTATCCTTAAACAGCATGTTTACGGTAAGGACGATATTATTATCGAGGTATGTATAGCCCGTTTGAGGAGTAATGGTCATAGTTCCGCTCGAGCTAAAAGAATCACCGCCATGACTTGCGCTAAGGTTGGATAGGGTAATGGTGAATGTCGTAATATTGAGGCTGCTTGAAGTTGCAATGGCATTCCCGGATAAGCTTATGGCACCGTTTAAGGTCGTCCCTCCTTCGCAATAGCCATTAAAATTGGCGTTTAGAGAAAGATCGCCGCTGATATCATTATAACTTCCGCTTATCGTGGCCGATCCGCCGCAGGTTCCATTAATCGCGGTGACGTCGATATTGGTAACCGTCGCGGCTGCGCCGTTCGAAGGGAGGGCGTCATTGATACCGCTTTGCAATACAACCTGAGTCAATGCTCGGGATAGCACCAGGCTGCGGGGGTATTCGATGGTGCTGTCATTGTTGGTCAAGCCGGCGGTAACCCCGCCTATAACGACACTGGAATTTCCTCCCAAATAGGCGCCGCTTACCATGTCTCCGCCGTTGCTTTGGGTAAGGACCGCCGGCGTAGTAGAGCCCGTGTACGCTATGCTCGCCGTTCCGCCGCTTCCTCCGCCGCAGCCGCCAAGTAAGGTGAATACGGCCAGGATTGCAATATTGCAAAGGGATATTCTAATTGAGGTCATCGTTCCTACCCATTTAAAATATTGATATTTATGGTTGTGGTGGCGTAGTTTCGGCCGACCACGAACAGTCAATGCAGAATTGTTGTTATCCAGTGCACTGATAGGGGATATCGACGGTTTCGACTATTTGTTGAGGGCCTGTTGGATGACCTCCGGCCCCGCGGCTTCGCCATGGCCGTGTTCGCTTAAATAGCGCCGCCAGGCGCGAGCGCCGGGGACCCCCTGATAGAGTCCCAGGATATGCCGGGTGATGTGATGCAGGCGCGTACCCGCAGCCAGCTCTTGCTCAACGTAGGGCAACATTCGTGCAACGACCTGATGACGGCTAAGGGGTGGTCGTAAATCACCGAAAAAGCGGCGATCCACTTCCGCCAGCAGATAAGGATTATGGTAGGCGGCGCGGCCGAGCATCACGCCATCCACTTTGGTTAAATGATCTTGCGCTTGATTTAAATCGGTGATGCCGCCATTGAGGATGATCTCCAATTGCGGGAAATCCTGTTTCACGCGGTACACGGCTTGGTAATCCAGGGGAGGGACCTCGCGATTTTCCTTGGGACTGAGACCCTGCAGCCAGGCCTTGCGGGCATGGATGATCAAGGTGCGGCAGCCCGCCGCGGCGACGGTGGCGACGAACTGCGCCAGGAACGCATAACTCTGGTGTTCATCGATGCCGATGCGGGTCTTGACGGTGACCGGCAGGGGGCTTGCCTCGCCCATGGCGGCGACGCATTCCGCCACCAGCGCCGGGTCCGCCATCAGGCAGGCGCCGAAGCGGCCGGTTTGCACCCGGTCGCTGGGGCAGCCCACATTGAGATTGACCTCGTCATAGCCATATTTTGCGGCGATGCGCGCGCAGGCCGCCAATTCACCAGGGTCACTGCCGCCCAATTGCAGTGCCAGGGGATGCTCGTCGGGATGGAATCGCAACAGGCGTTCGCTATCGCCGTGGAGGATCGCGCCGGTGGTGATCATCTCGGTGTAAAGATAGACATGTCGTGAGATGAGGCGCAGAAAATAACGGCAATGGCGGTCGGTCCAGTCCATCATGGGTGCGACGCAAAGGCGTCGCGGCCCTGCCTTTTGCAGTATATCCGGGGAGATGATCATCTTTGTTATTGTAACCCGCCCGGCGGGTCAAGCCCGATCCCAGGGATGTTTATCGGGAGAGTTCGTCGTTCAGACGCAATGCCAACTGATTGCAGCCGGCCTCGAAGGCGTCTTGATCGGGATGGGCGCCGGGGTCCACGAACAGCTTCCCTTGCGGCGAATATTCACAGGTGAAATCTTTCCCGGGCTCCAGGGACGATATACGTAAGATCTTGGTGGCGACCTCGTAGTCGGCGCTGAGGACGCCGCCGGCGAAGTAGGTGTATTTTCCCCGCGTGACGGAGAAGAGACTGCGGCGATGGGCGGTGAGCCGCTGGCCCAGGGCGACGATGCCTTCAGGGGTGGTGGGGTCCAGGGCGGGGGTGGCCGCAGCGGCTTCGCCGGCCTGAGGCGCGGCGCTAGACGGTGCGGGGGCCTCATGGGCGCATCCCGCGATTGCCAGGACAACGGCCAAGGAGGCAGTGACGGCAATCCTGTGCGTAGACATGAACCTCCCCATTCGACTCGTCGGTCCGGCAAAAACAGCGGCCATTATAGCCATGAGCGGAAGTCTCCCTCAAGCGTCATGCAAGCCGTTTCAGTCGCTTAGCTCAAATTCGGTATAATCTCCGCCTGATTTCGGCCCGAAAGGCGTTTTAAAGGTCTCATGTCGTCGTTGTTCGATTTTGATAAACCCGCGATCTATGCGGTGATGGGAAACCCCGTCAGCCACAGCAAATCGCCGCGGATCCACGCCTTGTTCGCCGAGCAGACCGGGCAGCGCCTGCAATACTCCGCCATCCAGGTGGATCCCGGCGGCTTCGAGCAGGCGGTGCGCAACTTCGTGGCCAACGGCGGCCGCGGCCTCAACGTGACCGTGCCTTTCAAGACCAGCGCCTGGCAGTTGGTGGATACGCGTACCTCGCGCGCCGAACTGGCGGGGGCGGTCAACACCATCGTGGTGCAGACACAGGAAATGTTACACGGCGATAACACCGACGGCGTGGGCCTGGTAAATGATCTCCTGCAAAACCAGGGCGGCACCGTTGCGGCCAAGAACGTCCTGCTATTGGGGGCGGGCGGGGCGGCCCGCGGGGTGTTGGGGCCGTTGCTGGAGCAGCATCCTAGGGAGCTGGTGATCGCCAACCGCACCGCGGACCGCGCCGTCGCCCTGGCGCAGAATTTTTCCCGGCTCGGCGCGGTGACAGGCTGCGGTCTCGACGACCTCGGCGAGCGCCGCTTCGAGGTGGTGATCAACGCCACTGCGGCGAGCCTGCAGGGCGAGGTGCCGCCCTTGCCGGATGGCTTGTTGTCGTCCGGCGCGTGGTGCTACGACATGATGTACGGCGCCAAGGCCACGCCTTTCATGCAGTGGGCGGAGCGGCATGGGGCCGGCAAGGTATCGGACGGTTTGGGAATGCTGGTGGAACAGGCGGCGGAATCGTTCCTGTTGTGGCGAGGGGTGCGGCCGGACACGGCGCCGGTGATCGCGATCCTGCGCCGGGAGTTGCAACAGGGATGAGGTATCTGTCCTGCAAATCCAGCGTTCTTTTGGGTGATGCGACTTTGATCGATCCCTTTACCCCTAGCCCTCTCCCGGGGGGAGAGCGGATAGGTGGGGTAGAGCGCAAGCGGTATTCATGCACCCCTCACCCCATCCCTCTCCCGGAGGGAGAGGGGGAGTATGCAAAAAGATATGGATAGACCGATTCCTTGTTACGTGAGTGGCAAAGGCATGTATGCCACGGCTACTACCCAGGACTTCAAGGTCGCGGTGATCGGGTTGTTGCAGGACAGCGGCCTCGGCTATGACACCCGTTATCGTTATTATCAGCGGCAATTCCCCGACATGGCCCCGGCGCAACTGGCGCGCATGATCTGCGACCCTATCGAATACTACGACCGGGACTGGCCGGCCTGGCGCGCGGCACAGCCGGCAGGGCGCGATGAACAGCAATCGGTCACCGCCTTTTTTCTCGAACGCGACAGCGCCTTTCGCGACGAGGCTAGAGCCGCCATCTATTGTTTCGACGAAGCGGGATTCGGTTCGGGCGTCAACGCCATGCGCTTCATCACCGACGGCAAGCCGCTGCTGGGCTTTTATCGGCGCGGGATCGAGGCGCGCCGCGTGAATCTCGGCAACGTCCTGCAGCTGCAAATGGAATACCCGGCGCTGGTCAGCCTGCATGCCTATGAATCCCTGGAAGACATCCTGCCGGAGGTGCGGCGCTGGCTGGAGCGGCTGGCTCAGCGAAATGATAACGAGTGTAAATAGCCCTCACCCCTAACCCTCTCCCAGCGGGAGAGGGGGAGTATGAAAGAAGATATGGATAGACCTGCCATCGCAGTGAATGGAGTGCACAAGCACTATCGCACGGTCCACGCCCTCAAGGGCCTGGATCTGAGGATCGAACGCGGTGAGTTCTTCGGGCTGCTGGGGCCGAACGGCGCGGGCAAGTCCACCCTGATCAATATCGTCGCCGGTCTGGTGCGCCCCAGCGCTGGCCATGTGTCGGTATTGGGGTATGACGTGGTGAGCGATTACCGCCGTGCCCGCGCCCATGTGGGGGTGGTGCCCCAGGAATTGGTGTTCGACCCCTTCTTTAGCGTACGCGAACTGCTGCGCATCCAGTCCGGCTATTTCGGCTTGGGCACGGACAACGAGGCATGGATCGAAGAATTGTTGGAGGCCTTGCAGCTCATGCCTCAGGCGGACACCAATATGCGCGCCCTGTCCGGCGGCATGAAGCGTCGGGTCCTGATCGCCCAGTCGCTGGTGCACAAACCTGAGGTGGTGGTCCTGGATGAACCCACTGCCGGCGTGGACGTGGAATTGCGGCAGCTGTTATGGGTGTTCATCAAGCGCCTGCACCGCGAGGGTCACACCATCGTCCTGACCACCCATTATCTGGAAGAGGCGCAGAACATGTGCGATCGCATCGCCATCATCAACCACGGCGAATTGGTGGCGCTGGATGACAAGGATGCCCTGCTGAGAAAGGTAAGCGGTACGCGCTGCAAGGTGACGGTGACCTTGCAGGAAGCGCTCGAGGTGCTGCCAGCGCCGCTTGCCGGCAAGATGTTATCGCAAGACGGCGCGCGGCTGGAGCTGCAGATCGAAAAGGGCAACGATTCGATCATGGGAGTGTTGGACTGCCTGCGCGATGCCGGCGCCATAGTGATGGACCTTAAGACCGAGGAGGCGGATCTTGAGGATGTGTTTGTGGAATTGATGAGAAGAAAAAGACATGAATCTGCGCGCCCTGACCACGCTGTTATATAAAGAGGTATTGCGGTTCTATAAGGTGTGGCTGCAGACCCTGCTGGCGCCTATCGTCACCTCCTTGCTCTATCTGCTGGTGTTCTCCCATGTCCTGGAAAAGCATGTGCAGGTTTTTGCCGGTGTCAGTTATACCGCCTTCCTCATCCCCGGCCTGATGATGATGTCCATCATCCAGAACGCCATTGCCAACAGTTCTACCAGCCTCATCCAATCCAAGGTGAGCGGCAACATCGTATTCGTTTTACTGTCGCCTATCAGCTATCTGGAGTTCTACTTGGCCTTCGTCCTGGCATCCATCGTACGGGGCATGGCCGTCGGCCTCGGCGTGGGTTTGGTGGCGATATTGTTCGTCGGCCTGCCGGTTCACAGTGTGGCGGTATTGTTGGCATTCGCCCTGATGAGCAGTGCGGTCTTGGGCAGCCTGGGGATCATCGCCGGCATATGGGCGGACAAATTCGAT
>CAZOTG010000031.1:0-12835 GCA_964582585.1 uncultured Chromatiaceae bacterium
GTTTCGGGTTTCGGGTTTCGGGTTTCGGGTTTCGGGTTTCGGGTTTCGGGTTTCGGGTTTCGGGTTTCGGGTTTCGGCGGAAAAGCATACCATAGGCAGGTTGGTACTACGGCTCCCAAGTTGTTTCCCGGATACTTTCTTCCTTGTCACTCGAAACTCGCAACTCGCAACTGCTTTTAAAGACTGACCGCTGCGTGATGTGCGGCATGTGCCTGCCGCACTGTCCCACCTATCAACTCAGCCGCGACGAAGGCGAGTCGCCGCGCGGCCGCATCGCCCTGATACAAGGCCTGATGAACGGCGGCCTCGAGCTGAATCCGCGCCTCGAGGCTCATCTCGACCACTGCCTGGGCTGCCGCGCCTGCGAGGCGGTCTGCCCCTCCGGAGTGCCCTACGGTGAGATCATCGACGGCGGACGTGCCGTCATTCACGAACAACGCAAGACCGCACCCGCCCCACGCCTATTAAACTCCCTGGTCCCGCGACCCAGACGCCTGCGTCTGGCAGGGCGAATCCTGCGACTCGTGCAACGCAGCGGCCTGCAACGCCTGGCCCGCAGCGTCGGCATCTCGCGCGCCCCAGGCCTCGCCCGTCTCGATGCCCTACTGCCACCGCTCGCCCCGCTCCCGGCGTGGCAAGACTATTACCCGCCCACGGGAAAGCAACGCGGCGAGGTAGCGCTGTTCCTGGGATGTTTCGCCGATTTCGCCGACCGACCCACTTTAAACGCCACCGTACATGTCCTTACCCATATCGGCTACGGCGTACACATTCCCCGGAGACAGACCTGTTGCGGAGCACTACACCTGCATCAGGGTGACCGGGACATCGCCCACCACCTGGCGGAATGCAATGCCGCTGCCTTCAATGCACTGCGGGTCGATGCCGTCGTCAATACCGCCAGCGGGTGCGGTGCCACGCTGGCGGAATATCCCCGCAACGATTTTCCCTGCCTGGAGGCGCCGGTCCGTGATATCAACGCCTTTCTCGCCGATATCCCCTGGCCCAAGGAAATCGGCCTGGCGCCCTTGGCGAAAAGGGTGGCGATACACGATCCATGCAGCCTCAGCCATGTACTGCACCAGGCCAAGGCCCCCTATCAATTGCTGGCGCGCATTCCCGAGATCGAGATCCTGGCGTTGCCGGACAACCAACGCTGCTGCGGCGCCGCGGGCAGCTATATGCTCACTCAGCCGGAGACCGCCGACCGTCTGCGGGACGACAAGATCGCGGCCCTGCAGGCGCTGGAGGCGGACATCCTGGTAACGTCCAACCCGGGCTGCGCCCTGCACCTGCGGGCAGGCATCCGCGCAGCGGGACTGGACATCGAGGTGATGCATCCGGTCATGCTGATGGCGCGACAGTTGCGAGTTTAGGGTTTCGAGTTACGAGTTACTTGCCACTCTGTCTTTGCTACTTTATCGTTAGCCTATGACTTCCAGGAACTACAGCCCTTTTGATCAACTGCTGATGCAGGTGGACAAGGCCGTGCGTACCGTATTCGGTTCGGCTCCGACCACCGAGCGATCCAACCCCGCGGACGCCTATCCCGATACGGAGCTCAACGCGGAGGAACAGCGGCGGGTGGCGGGCCTGATGCGGGTCAATCACGCCGGCGAGGTCTCCGCCCAGGCGCTCTATCAAGGCCAGGCGGTGACGGCGAAGCTCGCCGAGGTGCGCGGCAAGATGGAGCGCGCCGCCCTGGAGGAAAACGATCATCTGGCCTGGTGCGAGCAGCGTCTGGGCGATTTAGGCAGCCACACCAGCATCCTCAATCCCCTGTGGTTCGCGGGTTCCTTCGCCATCGGCGCCCTGGCGGGCCGGGCGGGGGACAAATGGAGCCTGGGCTTCGTGGTGGAGACGGAACGCCAGGTGGTGAAACATCTGGAAGAACACCTGGAGCGCCTGCCGGCCCAGGATCAAAAGAGCCGCGCCATTCTTGAACAGATGAAGGAAGACGAGGCCCACCACGCCACCACCGCCCTCCAGGCCGGCGGCGCCGAACTGCCCGAGCCGGTCAAGCAGCTGATGAAGCTGACCTCGAAGGTGATGACGACGACTGCGTACTACTTGTAGTAGTACGCAGAGGAAAGAGAAAAGAGCAAAGAGGAAAGTTAAGAACAATAATCAATCAAATCTTTTTACATTCCCTTTTCTCTTTTCACTTTGCTCTTTTCTCTGCTTATCTAAGATTTTCCCCATAGAAGATCTCCGCCATCTCCTTCTGCAGGCGCTGGCGGATGATCTTTTCTTCACGCGGGGTCAGATCTTCGGTACCCATTCCGAACAGATAGTTGTCGAGGTCGAATTGCTTGAGGATCATCTTGGTGTGGAAGATGTTCTCCTGATAGACGTTGACGTCGATCATCTGGTAGCGGTCCTTGGTGTCCTTGGAGATGAACTCCTGGACGGAATTGATGCGGTGATCGATGAAATGCTTCTTGCCCTTGATATCGCGGGTAAAACCGCGCACCCGGTAGTCCATGATGACGATGTCGGACTCGAAGCTGTGGATCAGGTAATTCAAAGCCTTCAGCGGTGAAATGCGCCCGCAGGTGGACACGTCGATATCGGCGCGAAAGGTGCTGATACCGTTGTCCGGGTGGCTCTCCGGATAGGTGTGTACCGTGACGTGGCTCTTGTCCAGGTGACCGACCACGGCGTCGGGTAAAGGGCCCGGACCTTCGGCATTCCTGGCCAAATGCTCGGACATCATCGGTTCCTCGGAGATCAGCATGGTCACGCTGGCGCCTTGCGGATCGTAATCCTGGCGCGCCACATTAAGAATGGTGGCGCCGATGATGTTGGAGACATCGGTAAGGATCTGAGTCAGGCGCTCGGCATTGTACACCTCGTCGATGTACTCGATATAATCGCGGCGCTGGCCCGGGGTCTTGGCATAACAGATATCGTAGATATTGAAGCTCAGGGTCTTGGTGAGATTGTTGAACCCTTGCAGCTTCAATTTCGTCAGCGGTTTTACTATCGAACTCATTGCCATTTAACCAATTACCCGATCAAAGTTATGTCACGCCCGCGCGAGGCGCGGTCATTATCCCTCATTTTCCCGCCAGGGGGGGATGATAAATCATTTGCACCACCGTGCCACAGGGATCCATACAATAGAAGCTGCGCGCCCCGTCACGATGGGTGCGCGGCGCCGTCTTCATCGCCACGTCATGGGCGCTCAGAT
The DNA here is from genome assembly GCA_964582585.1 of uncultured Chromatiaceae bacterium. Taxonomy (GTDB): domain Bacteria; phylum Pseudomonadota; class Gammaproteobacteria; order DRLM01; family DRLM01; genus JARRQJ01. The sequence continues at coordinate 3,194 of CAZOTG010000031.1, forward strand.
ATTCATACCAGGCATCCACGTCATCGGCTTGCGCCAGGATGAAACCGATGTGATCCAAACGTTGCGGACCGTCCATGGCGACCCCCGCTGGCAGACGGTGCAGCGCCAGGTTGTCCTGCCCGGAGGTGAGATAGACATTGTCGGGATCGGGGCGCCATTCCACTGTCATCCCCAGCAGCGTCGTGTAAAAGCGCTCGCACGAATCCAGGTCCTGGACGAACAGGGCTACGTGGCGCAGTCCGGTGGTGGCGGGGGGTCTGTTCACAGAGACTCTCCGGGGTAGAAGGGGCCGTCATTATAAGGATATTGGCACGGGATACCAGCCCCGCCTCAGGCCGCCTCCACGATCTCGAAATCATGGCTGATCTCCACCCCGGCCCGGCCCAGCATGATGGAGGCGGAGCAGTACTTGTCCGCCGACAGGTCCACGGCGCGCTTCACCGCCGCCTCCCCCAAACCCGTGCCCGTCACCACGAAATGGACGTGGATCCGGGTAAAGACCTTGGGCTCGTCCTCGGCGCGCTCGGCGCTCAGCTCCGCCATGCAGCGCGCCACCGGCTGGCGGGCCTTCTTGAGGATATGCACCACATCATAGGCGGTACAGGCCCCCACCCCCATCAACACCAGCTCCATGGGCCGCACCCCCAGATTGCGCCCGCCGCCCTCCGGCGGGCCGTCGATCACCACGCCATGACCGCTACCCGATTCCGCCACAAACATGGCATCCTGTACCCACTGAATACGCGCCTTCATCTCCACCTCCCGGTCAAGTCCGGCTAAAAGTCCTAAGCCCTTGGCCGATATGATACCTGAGCCGACCATGGAGCGTCGTCGGCCATGAGGATACAGACATGTCACAATCAGGAAGGTACAAGCCAACGGAAAATCCGGTCATCGGCCGTTTCTTGACCCATTGTCACCGGCGCCGCTACCCCAACAAGAGCGTGATCATCTATGCCGGTGATCCCCCCGATGCCCTGTACTACATCACTCAGGGCTCGGTGGCGGTGGTCAACGAGGATGATGAGGGCCGGGAGATCGTGCTTGCCTATTTGAACGCCGGTGATTTCTTCGGCGAGATGGGTTTGTTCGATAGCGAACGGCACCGCAGCGCTTGGGTGCGGGCACGCGCTCAATGCGAAGTCGCGGAGATCAGCTACAACCGTTTCCGCCAACTCGCCCAGGAAGACCCGGACATCCTGTTCGCATTGGCCTCGCAAATGGCGCTGCGCCTGCGCCGAACCAGCAACATGCTGAGCCGCCTCGCCTTCATGGATGTGGCGGGACGGGTGGCGCGCACCCTGCTCGACCTGGCCAAGGAACCCGATGCCGTGACCCACCCCGACGGCATGCAGATCCGCATTACCCGCCAGGAACTGGGGCGCATCGTCGGCTGCTCACGGGAGATGGTGGGGCGGGTGCTGAAGAGTCTGGAGCAGCAAAATCTGATCTCCGCCAAAGGCAAGACCATCGTCGTCCACGGCGCCCGCTAAGCGCCCGGAAAAAATTCCAACGCCTTTGCGTTGAATCAAATGTCTTTCGCGCAGCGAAAACCCACGTCTTCAGCGGTCATATCGGGCGTCGCGTATTGACGTGCGGCGCCGCGAAAGAAGTAACTGAGGGCATAATGCCCGACACCGCCGCCGCCGCCGCGAATGACCTTGAACTTTTTCCCGAAGGCGTCGCTTTGATAGGTGGAGCCGGGATAAGGCCCGTACCAGTCCGCCACCCACTCCCAGGCATTGCCCGATAAATCATAGGCGCCATACGGCGACTTGTTGCCGGGAAAGCTGCCCACCTCGGCGATCCCCTCCTCCTCGTCGGCATTCTCACCGGTATTGGTAATATTATCGTCCCACTTGTCTCCCCACGGGTATTCCCGACCGTCGCTGCCGCGCGCCGCTTTTTCCCACTCCGCCTCGCTGGGCAGGCGCCTGCCGCGCCATCGGCAATAGGCGTCGGCATCCTGCCAGGTCACGCCGGTCACCGCCAATTTATCCATGGCCTGCTGCTGCTCGAACATAGCCTTGATCAAGACCGGCTTGTCCATGGTGCGGGTGTCCATATCGAGCTTGAAGTGATTGACGGCTATGTTGCGCAAGGTCGCGACGTCCATGGCATCCGCCTGGCTACGGGCCAAGCCGTAACCGTTGAAGCGCCACGCCTCCGGCACGCGGCCCCGCCCCCTGGCCTTTAAGAGAAACTCCTTGTACTGGATGTTGGTCACCTCGTACCTGTCGATCAGATAAGTCTCGAGATGGACCTTGTGTTCAGGATGCTCATTCACATACAGCGGCGATTCGAAACCATACCGCTGCTGCAGACCTTCCTTGTCGACCTTATTACTGCCCATAATAAAATCACCGGCTGGGATCGTGACCATATCCGAGATGTCGTCCGGCCGCGGCTGTGCGGCGGCACCAGCCTCCGTCACGGAGGCAGTGTTTTTACTGCAGGCGCCGCTCAACGCCATGACGACGATGACCAGCATCCAGTGAACCCCCTTGACCATCTTCATTCTCCGTTGCAACGACACCTTGACCGGGCGGCTCCCCCCAGTCGCCACACCTGCCACGCACCAAATCGACAAGACATGATAGTGAAGTCACGGCCATAGTTCCAAGGGGAGATAGGCTGACAGGCTAGAATACTCATAAAAAGACGGGCCAGGCCGCCGTCAAGAGAATAATTTCGCCAACGCCTCACCGGGATCAGGGGCGCGCATAAAGGCCTCGCCCACCAGAAAGGCATTGACCCCGCGACCGCGCAACAGCGCCACATCATCACGGCTGTGGATGCCGCTCTCGGTGATGACGATGCAATCGGCGGGGATATGTTCGAGCAGATCGAGGGTAGTCTCGAGGCGGGTTTCGAAGCTGCGCAGGTTGCGATTATTGATGCCGATCAACGGCGTATTCAAGGCCAGAGCTCGCTGCAGTTCCCCGGCATCGTGCACTTCCACCAACACGTCCATGTGCAGTTCGGCGGCAAGCTGCGCCAACTCGCGCAGTGCCGAATCGTCCAGCGCCGCGACGATCAACAGGATGCAATCGGCGCCGATGACCCGCGCCTCATAGACTTGATAGGGATCGATGATGAAATCCTTGCGCAGCACCGGCAGGCCGCACGCCGCGCGCGCCTGTTGCAGGTATGCCTCGCAACCCTGAAAGAAATCGGCGTCGGTAAGCACCGACAGACACGCCGCGCCATGGCGCTCATAGCTACGGGCGATGGCCGGCGGGTCGAAATCCTCGCGCAGCAGGCCTTTACTCGGCGAGGCCTTCTTAATCTCGGCGATCACCGCCGGCAGGCCCGCAGAGAGCTTGGCGCGCAACGCGCCGGCAAAATTCCGTATAGACTCCGCCGTCGCTGCCCGTTCCCGCAACACCTGCAGGCTTACACGCCGGCTACGCTCGGCGATTTCCTCAGTCTTGCGGGACAATATCGTTTTCAGGATATCCATAACATCAGAGCAAAGTGTAAAGAGCAAAGAGGAAAGTTAAGACAACAAGCGCTTTATCTTTACTCTTTCCTCTTTACACTTTTCTCTGCTTATCTTCTCTTTCCTCTGCTATCTAAATTCATTGGTCATGCTCACCAGGGCTTCCAGCTTTTGCCGCGCAACGCCACTGCTGATCGCCGCCAGCGCCTTCTCCACGCCCTGCTCGATGCTCTCCGCCAAACCGGCAGCATAGACGGCAGCGCCTGCATTGAGCGCCACGATGTCGCGAGCCGGCCCCGGCGTATCGGCAAGCACCGCGCGCAATAGCGCCAGGCTCTCCGATGCGTCCTTCACCACCAGTGCCGTGATATCGGTACGCTCCATGCCGAATTTCTCGGGTGTGAGGCTATAGCGTTGCACCGCACCGTTCTTGAGCTCCGCCACCTGGGTCGCCGCACCGATACTGATCTCGTCGATGACGTCCTCGCCATGCACCACCAGCACATGGCGGCTACCCAGGCGCGCCAACACTTGGGCCAGAGGTTCCAGCCACTGGGCGCTGAACACACCGATCACCTGATTAGGGGCGCCGGCGGGATTGGTCAGCGGTCCCAGTAGATTGAAGATAGTGCGTACTCCCATCTCGCGGCGCGGGCCGATGGCGTGTTTCATGGCGCCATGATGCAACGGCGCGAACATGAAGCCCACGCCGATGCGTTCCACGCAGTGCACCACCTGTGCCGGGGTGAGATTGAGATTGACGCCCGCCGCCTCCAGCACGTCGGCGCTGCCGGAACGGCTGGAGACGGAGCGATTGCCATGCTTCGCCACCCGCGCCCCCGCCGCCGCCGTCACGAAGGCGCTGCAGGTGGAAACATTGAAGGTACCGCGGGCATCGCCGCCGGTACCACAGGTATCCACCAGATGCGGACCATCCACCTCTACCCGGCTCACCAGTTCCCGCATCACCTGGGCGGCGGCGGCGATCTCCTCCACCGTCTCGCCCTTCATGCGCAGCCCCACCAGGAAGCCGCCGATCTGCGCCGGGGTGGCGCCGCCGGTCATGATGGTGCGCATCACGTCGACCATTTCCTCGGCGGATAGATCACGACGCTCGGTGACGGCGCGTATGGCGGATGTCATATCCATGATAGTTTCGAGTTTAGAGTGTCGAGTTGCGAGTTACAAATCCTAAACCTTGAGGTCCAGAAAATTCTTCAACAGCTGGTGACCATGCTGGGTGAGGATGGATTCGGGATGGAACTGAACCCCTTCCACCACGAACTCACGATGACGCACGCCCATGATCTCATCGACCCGCCCGTCATCCGTTTGTGTCCAGGCGGTGATCTCCAAACAAGTCGGCAGGCTACCCTTCTCAATCACCAGCGAATGATAGCGTGTTGCCTCGAAGGGGCTGGGCAAACCGCTGAACACGCCCTGCCCGCCATGATATATCTCCGAGGTCTTGCCATGCATCACCTGCCTGGCGTGCACCACTTTGCCGCCGAAGGCCTGGCCGATGCTTTGATGACCGAGGCAAACGCCTAATATCGGTATCTTGCCCGCGAAATGGCCAATCGCCTCCAAGGAGACGCCCGCTTCATTGGGCGTACAGGGGCCGGGTGAGATCACGATGCGCTCCGGTTTGAGCCGTTCCATCTCCGCAACGGTGATCTGGTCATTACGGCACACCTGTACGTCGACCTTCAGTTCACCCAGATATTGCACCAGGTTATAGGTGAAGGAGTCGTAATTATCGATCATCAATAACATGACGTCATCCCGCCTTTCCCGGCGTTTCGCCGCCATCCAACCCGGCCTCGGCCATGGCCACGGCGCGGAAGATCGCCCGACCCTTGTTCATGGTCTCTTCCCACTCGGTGGCGGGCACCGAATCCGCCACGATGCCGGCGCCGGCCTGGATGTTCAAATGGCCGTCCTTGATCACCGCGGTACGGATGGCGATAGCGGTATCCATATTGCCGTTCCAGCCCAGATAACCCACCGCGCCGCCGTAGATGCCGCGCTTGACGGGTTCCAATTCGTCGATGATCTCCATGGCGCGGATCTTGGGCGCACCGCTCAGGGTGCCGGCGGGAAAGGTGGCGCGCAGCGCCGCAATGGCGCTCATATCGGACCGCAGGCGACCGGTGACATTGGAGACGATATGCATCACATGAGAGTAGCGTTCGATCGCCATCTGTTCGGTCACTGCCACCGACCCCACGTCGGCCACGCGGCCCACGTCGTTGCGTCCCAGGTCGATGAGCATCAGGTGTTCCGCCAACTCCTTGGGGTCCGCCAGCAAATCCGCCTCAAAGGCGCGATCCTGTTCTTCCGTGGCGCCGCGCGGCCGCGTGCCGGCAATGGGCCGCACCGTCACCATGCCGTCCTCCACATGCACCAGGATTTCAGGCGATGAGCCGACGATATGGAAATCCTCCAGATCGTAGTAAAACAGATAGGGTGAGGGATTGAGGCTGCGCAGCGCCCGGTACAGATCCAACGGCGCCGCCGCGAACGGCACGTCGAGGCGTTGCGACAACACCACCTGCATGACATCACCGTCGATGATATATTCCTTGATGCGCGCCACCGCCTCCTCGAAACCTTCGCGGGTAAAGCCGGAGACGAAATCCGCCTCGCCGTGGATCTGCTGAGCGCCGCCGCGGTGATAGCGGGGCGCCGTGTCATGCATGGCCGTTACCAATGCATCGAGCCGGTCATTGGCCCGCTCAAAGGCGCCCTGCTCTGCGGGATCGGCGTGCACCACCACGTAGAGCTTGCCCCGCAGGTTGTCGAATACCACTACCTCGTCGGACACCAGCAACAGGATATCCGGCGTGCCCAGGGGGTCGGGATTGCGACAGTGTCCCAGACGCGGCTCCACGTAGCGCACCGTATCGTAGCCGAAATAGCCCACCAGTCCGCCGGTGAAGCGCGGCAGACCGGCTAACACCGGCACCCGGCAACGGACCTGGAAGGCCTCGATCCAGGCTAGGGGATCATCGCTGGTGACGGACTCGACCACCTTGCCGTCGCGCAGCAGGCTCAGTTCGTTGCCCCTCACCTCGATGCGGCTCTGGCAGGGCAAGCCGATGACGGAATAGCGGCCCCATTTTTCGCCGCCCTGCACCGATTCCAGCAAATAGGAATAGGGGGCATCGGCCAGCTTGAGATAGGTACTGAGGGGGGTATCGAGATCGGCCAGCACTTCGCGCATCACGGGGATGCGGTTATACCCCTGGGCCGCCAGGGCTTGAAATTCTTCATGGGTCATGGACATACCTTTACAGGAAAACGATTTAACCGGAAACAGACAAAACGATGGTTGCTCAGCGCCACCATCGCCGCTTCAACAGTCTGTTTCTCGTCATCGTCACCTTATGACCCTTATGCCTTGCCTTTTACCTGGCCTTATGCCGCCTTCGTCAACAGGCCGGCCAGCTGCAACATGGAATCGATCACCGCATCGGGATGCGCGTTGCGGATATCCTGACCGTGATTATAACCATAGCTCACGCATATCACCTGGAAACCGGCGGCGCGGGCCGCCTTCACGTCGCTGATGGAATCGCCCACCATCAAGGCATGAGCGGGATCGACCTTGAAATACTCCGCCGCGTGCAACAGGGGCCGCGGATCCGGTTTTTTGACCGGCAGGGTATCGCCGCTCACCACGATCCGGAAATAATCATATATCCCCACGTCCTTGAGTAAGGGTTCTGTAAAGGCGGCCGCCTTGTTGGTAATGCAACCCAGCTTGAAACCGGCGCCATTCAGGAAATCCAACCCTTCCTTCACCCCGGGATAGAGACGGCTGCGTCTGGAGATATTGTCTTTATACAGCTCCATGTAAATCGGCAGGGCCTTGGCGAACAACGCCTCATCAGGCTCGCCGTCCAACTGATTGATCAAAGCGCGCTTCACCAGGCGTTCCACGCCGTTGCCAACCCACTGCCGCACCTTGGCCTCGCCCCGTGGCGGCATGCCCAGTTTGGCCAGCATGGCATCGGCGCAATAGGCAAGATCGGGGACGCTATCCACCAGCGTCCCATCCAAATCGATCATCACCATTTCCGGTTTGTTAATCATTACCGATCACCCAATACAAAAGCTATTAACCACGGAGGGCACGGAGAAAATTATTTTTACGGCTTTTTAGCTCCGTGTTCTCCGTGGTTCATGCTTTTTGGTTTGTCTGCAATCTTTATTTCCCGACCTTCGCCAGTTCGGCGCGCATCGCGGCGACTACCGTATCGTAGCGATGGGGATCGGATTCCTTGCCGGCACTGAAGATCGCCGAACCGGCGACGAAGGTATCGGCGCCCGCCTCGGCGATCTCGCGGATGTTGTCGGTCTTGACCCCGCCGTCGATCTCCAAACGAATCTGATAGCCGCTGTCATCGATGAGTCGCCGCGCCTCGCGCAACTTCTCAAGGGTGGCGGGGATGAATTTCTGCCCGCCGAAACCGGGATTGACCGACATCAGCAATACCATATCCACTTTGTCCATCACGTACTTGAGGTAGTCCAAGGGCGTGGCGGGATTGAACACCAGTCCGGATTTGCAGCCGGACTCGCGTACCAGCGATAAGCTGCGGTCGATGTGTTCCGAGGCCTCGGGGTGGAAGGTGATATAGGTGGCGCCCGCCTTGGCGAAATCCGGGATGATGCGATCCACCGGTTTCACCATCAGGTGAACGTCGATATCCGCGGTAACTCCATGCTTGCGCAAGGCCTCGCACACCAAGGGGCCGATGGTCAAATTCGGCACATAGTGATTGTCCATCACGTCGAAGTGGACGATATCCGCGCCGGCGGCCAATACGTTATCGACTTCCTCGCCGAGCCGGGCGAAATCCGCCGATAGAATGGAGGGGGCAATTTTATAATCCGACATAGTGGCCTCGCTCTTAACTCGTTGCTATTTCATTACATTTATCATGGGCCCCACTGGGCGCCGATGGAGCAGGGACTTTAACCGATTACGCGACTTTTTTCACGCCGAGGCGATTAAAGCGCCGACGATGGACAGCCGATCAAACAGTATATAAGTCATGGAATAGTCCAAGTCCTCTGAAAAATCCCTATGCCTCACTGGAAGTTACCCAATTATTCGCTGATTGCCGCCTGTATGGTGCTGCTTGCGCTCGCAACGCCCGTTTGGGCCGCGAACACCGCCCCCAAGCCAGATGAACAATTGGCCGCCGCCATCACCGTGGGAAAGGCCCAGTGGCTGGAGGCGGGAGGCGAGCGCTTCCTAGGGATTTATACCCAAGCCACCACCGCCACGCCCTTGGGCGCGGCGATCATCCTGCCCGGTCTCGCCATCCATCCCGATTGGCCGGATGTCGTCGGGCCGCTACGCCGAGGCTTGCCGGCTTACAGTTGGAGCACGCTATCCATCCAATTGCCAATACCCACCAAAGGCGACGATAAACTTTGGCAGCTGGAGCCTTATTTCACCGCCAGTCACGACCGCATCCAGGCCGCTGTCGCCTTCTTGCAGCAACAGGGCATCAACAACATCGTACTGATCGGCTATGGCCTAGGGGCGGCAGCGGCGGCGGTAAGCGTGAGCGACGGCAATTCCCTCAAGGTTGCCGCCTTTGCCGCCATCAGTCTAGGCATCCCTCCCCGCTCCGCTCCATCCCCTTATCAAGCCGGACTGCTGGAGAAAATCCGCGTCCCCATGCTGGACATCTACGGTAGCCGCGACCTGGACGAGGTGACCAAGACCGCCGCTGCGCGCCTCAGCGCCGCCCAGCGGGGAGGATTCGACGCCTCGCACAATCAGCAGCTCGATTCCCTTCTGCATTCCGCCATGGCACGTCTCCCCACTACGGAGCAAAACGGCTACATCGCCTATCGGCAACTGGTGCTGACCGGGGCCGACCATCGCTTCCGCGGCGCCGAGGCGACGCTGCTGAAGCGCATCGCCGGATGGTTAAGGAAACATGCCGGCGTGACCCTGCCCATCCTTACTGCCGGCAATTAAGTCTCTCTCCACGGGATTTAAAAAAAACGCCATCAAATCGATGGCGTCTTTTCTTCGACTCTGAGGATCGAACGACTAGGCGCGGATCAAGCCCTGGCGAGTCATGGACCACTTCACGGCGATAAACGCTACCACCGCAATCCCGACAGTGAACAGGATATCCACTTCTCCGTCTAACAATTGGATATCTGGCAAT
>CAZOTG010000032.1:0-12503 GCA_964582585.1 uncultured Chromatiaceae bacterium
GATCTATCTCGACGAGGACAATCGCATTTCCCGGGTGAGCAGCGCCATCCCGGTGCAGGTGGCCTGATCCCGCATTGCTTGTGCTCCGGGAGCACTTCCCTCTTCAAGGTTAAGGCGCTCCGCCTTGCCTTTGTTCGATCTCTTCCTTGAGCTGCTCGATGCCGGGAAAGTCCGCCTTGGTCTTTTCCAGACGCGTCATGGCCTCCCGCGCCTTATCGAGCTGCCCGGTCATCAGATAGGCGCCGGACAGGTTGTAAAGCACCTGTGCGTCATCGGACTGCCATGCAGCCGCCTTTTCAAGAAAGGACAGTGCCTGTTGTGGTTTTTGGAAATAGAGCTCGAGCTGGCCTAACCATTTATTGGCGTAGGCCGTGTCTTTTAAACGCAGCGAGGCCGTGAGGTAGGTCATGGCCTGATCGAATTGCTTCGACTTGATCAATTCTCCGGCGATGATGAGCAGCGTTTTATAATCGGAAGGCGCGGAAGCCGCCATCGCCTGATATTCCCGCTGCGCCGCCCTTTCCTGTCCCTGCGAAGCATAGTATGCCGCCGCGGCGAGGTGGCCTTGAATGAAGCTCATTTCGTTTTTCTCGGTCCGGTAGGCGATCTCTTCCACCTTGTCGCCGGGCTGAAAGTTTTCGAATGCGTGTCCCGGCTTGTCGGGGGGATGGAAGGGCCAGTAGTCGGTGAGATGCAGGACGCGCAACCTGCCGACGGTGCGGTCGAATTCGGTGATCGGCCAGAATTCGCGATAGTAGGCGGCCGGCTTGAGCTGTGCATCGTTCCACCGCCGGGCGATCATGCCTTGACGATGGAGGACATCGAAGAACGCCTCGCTCATGATGAACTGGCCTTCCACCTTGGGATGGAGATGTTCGAGCATCAAGTTGGCGCCGATGAGGCCATGGGGTGAGGCGGCCTCGAAATAGGACTTCATGGACACCACCGGCGCCTTGAACTCATCGGCCACGTGATGAATGAGCCGGTTGAAGTCCTCCGGGGCGCGGAAACGCAGGGCATCCAGGTCCTTCGCCCGATAATAGGCGGTCCGCGCCTGGTCGTATTTCCCTTCCGCCTCCAGCTTCTGAGCCTCCCGATAGGCGGTGTCGGCCGACGAATCGGTCTGCGAATCCTGCGACACGAAAGGGGCCTGATCGCGGAGATTGCTCACCACTTCACTGATGACCACGGGGACGCCCGCCTTTTTCGCCTTGCCGAACAGCTGTTCCAGGTTGGTCTGAAATTGCCGTTCGGCGTATTGGTAGTCCGACCCGCGGTATGGGATATCGGTTTTGTTGATCATACGTCCCATGAGGGTGGCATAGGCATCGACCGTGGCCTTGCCGTGCATCAGATGGCCGTACCAGCGTTGCGCCTTGGCGATGCCGGTCTCCAGCAGTGCCACGGTCTTCAGCTTCTGCAGAGACAGGTACAGGGTCACCAAGGGACGAAACTTGCCCAGGGACTCGGTGGAGGCCACCCCCAGCGCGCCGTAGAATTCATTGTGTCCGGCATAGATCAGGATGGCGTCCGGTTGCTGCGCCAGTACCTCATCCATGAAATCCAGCAGGGTATAGGAGTTGACCGCGGCGATTGCGACGTTGACCACTTCGATATATTTGTCCGGGAAGGCATCCGCCAGCCGCTGGCCGAGGATGCGCGAGAACAGCACGTTGTTGGGATAAGGCCAGGCCGCCGTGGTGGAGCCGCCCATCACGAAGATGCGGTAGCCGTTGGCCGGCTTGTGCTTGGTGAAGAATTCATAGGGCGGCACCGGCGTATAGGCGCCCTTGGTGAAATAGCGCTTCGCCACGTTGGGATTGACCATCAGGTATTCTTTGTCGGCGAACCCGGGGGGGGCGGGAATGAAGAGATCCAGGTTCTCACCATAGTTGAACAGGCGCAGCCCGCCTTCCAGCAACATAAAAAACAGCACCGGAATGAGCAGGGCGATCCCACGGAACAACCATATCCTGCGGCGGGTGAGTGGCGACGGGACCGGGGTGACCGCACTGTCATCCGAGTCGGCGGAAGTCATCGGTGTTTGTGGCTGAGAGCGACTTCGTTTCGTGGATGATCTTGCGATATAACGAGAAGGCTCATGGTCATGGGGGCAAAGGATCTCTTGGTCAATACCGTATCTGTTTCCGGAGGCCGCGGCAAGCGCTCGTCATTCGCCGGCCTTTTTGTTTAACGGTACGACACACAAGGATCGTAAGTCCGCCGATGCCGTGGCAAATGATTCCCAAGGCATCTATGCTAGCATGCCTTTTCAAGAACCGGCTTGATAAGGCCGATGACTCGACAAGGCGGGTCGTTTGCGGCGCGTCACGCAAAATGCGATTCGCTTTTTAGGTAATGATGCAACTGATGAACAACTTCTGATGGATTTTCTGAGGGAACTATGGGCCTTTTTGAAGAGCCGCAAGAAGTTGTGGTTGCTGCCTATCATCCTGGTGCTGCTTCTGTTGGGCGCGCTGATCGTATTCGTCCAGGGCAGCGCCATCGCACCGTTCATCTATACCCTGTTCTAACGCGCAGATCCTCGGCATCTCCACTTTTACCTCTCGCCTTTCAAGCGCCGGCATGTCTTCCGCTGCTTCATGAGTACCATTTTGGATGAGTTAATATCGTCGGCTGGTTAAGGACGAACAGAAGGGCGGGCAATCCTATGCACCGGAAAAGCGAGTGTGGAATTAAGCCTCTTTGCGGTAACGGATGGAATTACCAGCCTCCGCCACCGCCCCAGCCTCCGCCACCGCCGCCGCTACCGTCCACGCAGGCGCCGTTCCCCGACCAATTGGGATTCTGGCTGGGATCGCAATATTTGGAGTAATCGAGGTTCAAGGGCGAGGTGAAGTTGGGGAAAGGCTCGACATAATTATAGGTACCGCCGCCGCCGCCGTTGCTGCTGCTGCCGGCGGTATAAGTGAACTCACCGGCGGTGATGTGATATTCATCCAGCTGGGATTGAATATCGGCGTCTCCCGCCGTATTGAAGGCGGTGGAACCGGACAGGGTCAAGGTATTGACCATGTCAGTGATAGCGATGGGTGATGAGTCCGAATAAGTTTTGGAGCGCATATCTACGGAGAACACGGCGTTCATCTCCGCATCGGTGATGATTTCGGTCATCAACGGCTTGTGGGTGAACGAGTCTTTGAGGAACTCCTGGTAGGTTCCGCCCTCATTGATGACCTGGCGCAGAATGACATTGTTGGGATTGCCGGAGCCGTTGCCGTTCAGACTGGAGTCGCTGCTGTAAGGATTGGTCATGTTAAATTCAGCTTTTGAGTCCGAAGAACCGTCGCCGACGGAAGCACTGAAATCGGGAATGCTGCCTCGCCCCCCGCCGCTGTAACTCTGGCCGTTTGCCTTGATGAACATCTCCTGGGCCATGCTGTCTTTGGTGTAGTCGCCGACGATGATGTGGTAGTAAGCTACGCCGCCGAGGTCCAGTTCTTCCTGGAGAAAGGCGGTGCCGTCGTTATGGGCGCCATTCTCGTCCGTGCCGCCCCCGGACCAACCACCGCCTCCGCTGGAGCAACCGAGGTACGAGATGTTGTCACAGTAGTAGACGTCGTTATTGTTGAAGGATGCCCCTTCGGACGCGTAATCCCGTTGCCAGTTGAGGCTGAAGGCTGCCCGGCTGTCGATTACGCTCTCGGGCGCGATGACGAGCAGGGCGCTCAACAGCACGATGGTCTTGGCGGGAAGGCTACGAAACCAGTGGCGGGGTTGTTTGCTTTTGTTGATTCGGCCCATTGCGACGACCTTATGTTTCTCCCGGTGAGAAACTGTTTGACGTGCGCGGCCTGGCAGTGAGGCAGGCCGCTTAATGTGCTTCCTGATCCATGGTGGCTATGTGACTAGGTCATCGGCAGGGCGGGCAGAATCTTTAAGTTTTTCGTAAGATCATGATTTCTCATTATAAGTAAATGATGTTACTGCTCTACCCCGAAGAGCCGACCAGATCGTATTTTTATTTGTAAAAACAAATAATTATGTTATTAGTCTCCCGGCCGAGAAGCAGCGCCGCGCCGTGGTGACAACTAAGCTAATAATTCCCGGGTAATTTATTCTGGATAGGGCGAGAAGAATCTCTGTCCGGGCTCGGTCGTGGCCAAGCCGGACTTGTCGAGCGAAAAGACGGAATAAGCAGCATGTCGCGACGAGCGCGATGCCTTTATTGTTGCGCGGAGATTTGCGGGATACGCTAAGGATGATTATTGAGTAGAATCGCTACGCGTCATCACGCGGTTTGAAACTGTCCCAAGAAAATAGTATTACCGGCTGCCGCCCCAGCCGCCGCCTCCGCTGCTGTCGCTATTAAGCCCACCGCAGTCACCGGAGCTGTTACTGGATCTGAATCCGCCCCAGCCGCCGTCGCCTGATCCTGAGACGCCGGAGTTCTGGGAGGGATCGCAGAATACGGCGTAATCGAAATTCAAGGGCTGGAAGCCGCCATCAACATAGGTATAGGTACCGCCACCGCCACCACTGCTGCCCCCGCTGCTGCTGTCCCGGCTGCCGCCCCAACCGCCGCCTCCGCTGCTTCCGCCTGTGGTTGAGGTGGGGGTATAGGTAAAGCCGCCGGCGGTGAGATTGACCAACTGCCCGTTAGTGTGGATATCGAAATCACCGGAGGTTCCCTGACTGTTGGCGCCCTGTACGGATTGGGTGAGGTTGAACTTCGACGGGTCGATAGGCGTTATATCCGAATAATTCTTGCCGCGCATATCCATGGAAAGTTCGCTCGTCATATCCGATGTGGTCAGTGTCTGAGTGATCAGCGGCTTCTGGCTGAACGAATCCTTTAGAAAGTCTTCTTTGATCGCCCCGTCCTGGATGATCTGATGCATGATGACGCTGTTGGGATTCCCGCCGCCGTTGCCATTCAGATCGGAGTTACTGTTCAAGGCGTCGCTGGCGTCGAAGTTGCGATCCTGAATGCAGTTATTACATAACGAATCGGAGAAGGTAATGCCGTCTCTGGAGTTGTTGCCGGAACTGACATGGATGAACACCTCGGTAGCCATGCTGTCCTTGGTGTAATCGCCGACGATGAGATGAAAATAGGTTTCGCCGTCCAGCCGCAGGGTCTCCTGGAGGAAGGCGGAGTTGTCGTTGCTGCCGCCGCTGCCCCGGCTGCCGCCCCAGCCGGAGCCGCCGCCGCCGTTGCAGCTCATGTACGAAAAGCCGTCGCAGAAATAGGCGTCGTTGTCGACGAAACTGGCCCCTTCATTCCGATAGTCCTGCTGCCAGTTGAGACTGAAATCAGCCAGACTGTCGGGGACGAAGCCGCATGGAAGGAGGGCAAGGAGTACGCCGGACAGGATCACGCCCTTGATGGTACGGCCGTCCATCCAATGAGTAATAGAAATGCGCTTGGTCGATGGACTCATCGCGAACCACTTTAAGAATTGGTTGATATCCCCTTACCGCCGGCAACCCTGTGCGCCGGCGAACCACCAAAAAGATCTACTCCCTTAGATGGCCATCCCTAAATCGTATGGCGGCGATCAGCTTACAGATATATTAAATGCTTACAGGAATGTTAAAATCTTACATACAGCTTAAGCAATTATCAAGAAAATAAAGACGGCAAGACGCTGGAAGTCGGCGAGGATTGCTATTAAGAATTTGTTATTTATATGAATTATTTTGTGGCTGCAGGGTGTGACATATCGGGTGGGAAGCCGTCATAAATTAAATCTTTCTCAGGAGCGCCTTGACCCGGGCCTCGATCTGGTCGCGCACGTCGCGGAAATCCTCGTCGCTCATATGCTTGGGATCGGGAAGGCCCCAGTCTTCGCGGTGTCTTGCCGACACGTAGGGACACTCGTCACCGCAGCCCATGGTGATGGCGTAGTCGTATTGGACGGACGGGATTTCGTCGAGGGATTTCGAGGCATGTTGCGAGAGGTCATAGCCCCGCTCCGCCATGAATTGAATGGCGCGCTCGTTGATCCGGCCGGAGGGGCGGGAGCCGCTGCTGTAAGCCTCAATGATGCCCTGGCCGTGCAGGCGGGCGAAGGCCTCGGCCATCTGGCTGCGGCATGAATTTTCCACGCAGACGAACAACACCTTCTTCATCGACAGCACTCCTTTTTCGCGCAGGCAGCGACAACACCAGATCGCCGAATAGACGCCGATTGGTCAGGTAGAAATTCTATGAAGGAATTATTGCGGTTTGATGACAGCGAAAGACCGCCATCCAGAGTTAACCCGAAACCCGAAACTTTATCCAGTATTGCGCATGCCAGCGGCAATGGCGTTGATGGAGCGCAGCAAGGGGTCCAGCCACACCTGCCGGGCGGTTTCATCCAGGTCCTGGTCGCGGGAGCGTTCCAGCAGGGTGATCTGAATGTAGTTGAGGGGATCCAAATACGGGTTGCGCCGGTTTAGCGACAGCGCCAGGGTCGGGTTTTCTTCCATCAGGCGATGGCTGCCGACCACGTTAAGGACTTGTGTGACGGTTCGCTGGTATTCGCTGTGGATGACATCGAATACCCGCTGTGCCAAATCGGGATCGCCGCACAGCTGTGCATATTGTCGGGCGATGTTCATGTTGGCCTTGAACAGGGACATTTGGGTATTGCTGAGCAGGGAACGGAAGAACGGCCACTCCTCATACATTTGCTGCAGCTTCGCCAGGCGATCCGGCTCGTGGTTACGCCACTGTTCCAGGGCGGAACCGATGCCGAACCACGCGGGCAGGGTGTAGCGCGCTTGCGCCCAGCCGAATACCCAGGGGATGGCGCGGATGGAGGACTTGGAGCGGCTCTGCCGGTTGCGGTGGGTGGGGCGGGAGCCGATGTTCAATAAACTCAACTCGCCGACCGGGGTGGCCTCGTAGAAGAAATCCAGAAAGCCCGCGGTGTGATCGGTGAGGGCGCGGTAGACGCTTTCGCCGCTGTCGGCGAGTTGCCCCATAATGCCGAGATGATCGTTGCGGTGCGCAGTGGGCGGCGTGATGAGGTTCCGACTGGCGAGCATCAGGCCGGTGATGCCCATGGTGAGTTCGTAGACCGCGGTTTCGCAGTTGCTGTACTTGTAGGACAGTACCTCGCCCTGTTCGGTGAACTTGATCTGTCCCTGCACGGTACCGGGGGGCTGGGACAGGATGGATTCATGGGTGGGCCCGCCGCCGCGACCCACGGTACCGCCGCGGCCGTGAAACAGCCGGCAGGCCACCTTGCGCGCCGAGGCAAGGGCGATGATCCTCTCCTGGGCTTCGTAGAGTTTCCACGAGGAGGCGAGGATGCCGCCGTCCTTGCAGGAGTCGGAATAGCCCAGCATCACTTCCTGCTGGTTGCCGGAGGCGGCGAGCAGTGTCGCATAGGCGGGCGTGTCGAGCAGGGTCGCCAATACCTCTTCGATGCGGTTCAGGTCATCGATGGTTTCGAACAGCGGAGTGACGCAGATATGGCAATGCCAGCGGTTGTCCCGTTTACCCAGCAGCCCGGCGATGCGCGCCATCAGCATCACCTCCATGACATGGCTGGCACTGTGGGTCATGGAGATCACGTAATGACCGAAGCATTCGGCGCTGATCTCCTCGCGCATGCCCACCATGACATCGAACACTTCCAGAGTTTCGCGGGTCTCCGGGCTCAGCGCGTTGCGATCGAAATCCGGGGGGGCGTCTTGAGTAGTGAGACCGCTCAATAAGGTCAGACGCGCGGCTTCATCCAAGGCCGAATAATCCACGCGCCGGCCCGTTGCGTTGGCAATGATCTCGGTAATCGCGGCGGTGTGGCGGCTGGATTCCTGGCGGATGTCCAGGTGGACCAGGAAAAAGCCGAAGGTTTCCACCAGGCGGATCAGATCCTGCAATTCCCGGCCGGCGATATTGGCGTCGCCGTGGCTGATCAGTGAATCGCGGATGACATAGAGGTCGTCCAGCAATTCCTGGGCCGAGCCGTATTGATCTTGTTCGGGATCGCGCGCCTTGCCCTCCAATTTCGCCTTGATGTTGATCAATTTGCGTTCCAGGCGGTAGCGCATGATATAGAGCTTGCGCCGGTAGGGCTCGTTGCCGAAGCGGTCCGGATTGTCCTGGAAGGCCTTGGCGCAGAAGGTCTCGTCGCGGCGCAGGCTGTGCATGAACGCGTCCGACGGCCGGCACAACAGGCTGGAGTGGGTGAGGACATGGCTGAGTCGCGATACCTGGCCGAGGTAGGCCAATACCGCGGCGCGGGCATGGAGGCGCACCGCCAGCCGGGTGGTCTCCGGCGTGACATTGGGGTTGCCGTCACGGTCGCCGCCTATCCAGGAGCCGAAGCGCAGAAAACTGGGAACCTTGACCGGGTTGTTGCGGCCGCCGCCGTAGATGCGGCGGATGCCCTTTTCCAGGCCGCGATACATGCGGGGCACGGCATCGAACAGACCCTCCTGAAAATAGAACAGTCCGTTGCGAATCTCGTCTCTGACCTGCGGCCGCTTGGCGCGCACTTCATCGGTCTTCCACAGGATCTGGATCTCGCTCTCCAGGCGGCGGATGATCTCGGCCTCTTCTTCATCGCCGAGGCGGGGGGCGTCGAGTCGTTCGCTGGTGACGAAGATGCGCCGTAAGGCCTCCAGGATGGTGCGGCGCTTGGCCTCGGTGGGGTGGGCGGTAAACACCGGCATATAGACCAATTTGTCCAATAGCTCCTGCAACTGCTCCACGCCGATCCCCTGAGCGTGGAACTGCCGCAGGGTATGGTCGAAAGAACCCACCCACAGCGGTCCGCCCTTGCGGATCTTTGCGGTGCGCAACTGGTATTGGTTGGCCTCTTCGGCCAGGTTCACCAGGCTGAAATAGGTACTGAAGGCGCGCACCACATGGGTGAGCGCATCCGGATCGAGTTTACGGATCAGATTGGTGAGCCGGATTCGCTTGCGGAGATTTTCCTCTTCTTGCAGGCTGATATAACCCTTGCGCAGGGTCTCCACGGCCACGTACACATGGCCGCCCGCCTGGGCGCGGAGGACATTGCCCAATAATTTCCCCAACAGCTTGACGCGGCTGCGCAGTTGTTTGTCGCTCATGGTGCTCACTTGAGTGAATCAGGCTTTCTCGGCGCGGGGGTCCGCCCGCAAAGGCGACCATTATACAGGCTTATGGGGGTTTGCCTGCCCCGCGGTGGACAAGTGCCTGTTGGTAAAGGTCCACGTAGGCCCTGGCACTTTGCTGCCAACTGTAGTCGCGGGCCATGCCGTTGCGCATCAACTGCTGCCACCCTTTAGGATCGTCGTTATACAGGGTCAAGGCCCGATGCAGCGCCGCAGACAGTGCGGCGGGCGTCGGCTCGTCGAAGACGAAGCCGGTGGCGGCGGTGACGCCCTCGCTGAGATCGACCACGGTGTCGGCCAGGCCGCCGGTGCGGCGCACGATGGGGACGGTGCCGTAACGCAGGCTGTAGATCTGGTTGAGTCCGCAGGGCTCATAGCGGGACGGCATGAGGAACAGATCCACGGCGGCCTCGATTCGGTGGGCCAGGGGTTCGCTGAAACCGATCCTGACATGGCAGCGCTGCGGATAATGCTCCGCCAGGGTAGTGAGGGCCTGTTCGAAGGCTTTGTTGCCCGAGCCCAGGATCACGATCTGCACCGATTGCCGGAGAAGATTGCCCAGCACGGCCAGGATCAGGTCCACGCCCTTTTGTTCCACCAGACGTCCGATAAAGCCGATGAGCGGTATCCCGGGTTCGCGCGGCAGGCCCAGTTCCCGTTGCAAGGCGGCCTTGTCGGCGGCCTTGCCCTGGAGTTTGTCGGCGCTGTAATGGTGGGGGAGATGAGAATCGTGTTCAGGATTCCATTCGCTGTAGTCCGCACCATTAAGGATGCCCACCAGGCGATCGGCACGGCTGCGCAGCAAGCCGTCTAAGTGGCAACCGAAGGCCGGGGTACAGATTTCCTTGGCATAGGTGGGACTGACGGTATTGATCATGTCCGCGTACAGCAGCCCGCCTTTGATGAACGAGAGCTGATCGTAGAATTCCAAGCCGTGCATGCCCCACAACTCCGCCGGCAGGCCCAGTTCCTGGAATTGGGCCGCGGGGAATAGCCCCTGGTAGGCCAGGTTGTGGATGGTGAATACCGTGGCGGGCCGTGGTGTATGCATTGACAGCAGGGTCGGGATCAGACCGGTCTGCCAATCGTTGCAATGGACGATGTCGGGATGCCAGTCCAGGCCCGCCTGATCCAAGGCGATGGCAGTGACGGCCCGGGCGAACATGCCGTAGCGCATGGCATTGTCCGGCCAATCATGGCCGTCGGGGCCGAGATAGGGATTCCCCGGCCGGTCGAAGAGGGAGGGGATATCCACCAGCCATACCGTGATGTTGCTATCGGGGAGGCGTCCTTCCAGCAGGCGTATGGGGTGGGTCCCCGGGGGAAAGACCAGGCTGGCGATGGTGTACGGGCCATTGCGACGCATCGCCTCGCGGTAGGCGGGCAGGATCAGCCGTACATCTTGCTTGAGTTCTTTGAGGGCTATGGGGAGGGCCCCCGCCACGTCGCCCAGACCACCGGTCTTGATCAGGGGGTGCGCCTCGCTGGCGACGAACAGGATTTTATTTTTTTTAGCGGAGCGCGATTTCTTGGCTGTCACGGGTCTTTCCTTGCAACACGGCGGCAGGATTATGTCTAACATTACTAATCGATGCCTGTTACCTTATCATAAGGTATGGACTTTTAAGGAGCAGAAGGCTCTGTCGACACTAAAGGCGCCTTCCGCGGTGGCGATATAAAAAGAATCGGGAGTACGCCGCAACAGTGGCAAACGACGCAATGGAGAAAGGAACTGTTATGCGCATGGCGATGGTGGGTTTGGGGAAGATGGGCGGCAACATGGCGCGGCGCCTGTGCCGGGGCGGTATCGAGGTGGTCGGTTATAACCGTTCGCCGGAGATCGTCAAGACCCTGACCGCGGAAGAGGGGCTGATCCCCGCCGCTTCCCTTGCCGAGGTGGTGCAGAAGCTCAGCGCGCCGCGGGTGGTGTGGCTGATGCTGCCCGCTGGCGAGGCCACGGAGCAGGCGATTCACGATTTGCTGTCGCAGCTCGCCGAAGGCGACGTGGTGGTCGACGGCGGCAATTCCAATTTTCACGAGAGCGAACGGCGCGGCAAGCTATGCGCCGAGCGCGGCATCGGTTTCATGGACGCCGGCACCTCCGGCGGCATATGGGGTCTGGACAACGGCTATTGTCTGATGGTGGGCGGCGAGCCGCAGGTGGTGAAACATGTGGAGCCGGCCCTCAAGGTCCTGGCGCCGGCGGCGGATCGCGGCTGGGCCCATGTGGGACCGGTTGGCGCGGGCCACTTTACCAAGATGGTCCACAACGGCATCGAGTACGGCATGATGCAGGCCTTCGCCGAGGGTTTTGCGCTGCTGCGCGGCAAGAAGGAATTCAATCTCGACCTCGCCCAGGTCGCCGAGTTGTGGCGCCACAGTTCGGTGGTGCGCAGCTGGCTGCTGGACCTGTCCGCCGAGGCGCTCAAGCATGACCAGAAGCTGGAAGGCGTCGCCCCCTATGTGGCGGATTCCGGCGAGGGGCGCTGGACCGTGGAAGAGTCCATCGTCCAGGGCGTGCCCACCCCGGTGCTGACTCTGGCCCTGCAGATGCGTTTCGCCAGCCAGGACAAGGAAGGTTATCCCTATCGCCTGTTGTCCATGATGCGCAACGCCTTCGGCGGCCACGCCGTGAAAAAGACGGGAGAATAACGATGCAACCCTGCAGCTTGGTGATCTTCGGCGCCACCGGCAACCTGGTGCGGCGCAAACTGATGCCGTCCCTGTTTCAGCTGGAAGAGGCGGGGCGCATCCCCGACAAGATGGTGATCGTGGCCTTCGCGCGCCGGCCCTGGGAACGGCAGAAGTGGCTGGACGAGGTGGAGGCCATGCTGCAGGACAAATACGGCAAGAGCTTCAGCGCCAGTGTCTTCGAACGATTCAAGGAACGGCTGCACTACCTGCAGGGCGATTTGCACGACGGCGAGTCGGTGGATCGTCTCAAGACCACCCTCACCGAAGACCCGCGTTTTCCTACCAATATGATCTTCTACATGGCGATCCGCCCCAGCGATTTCGGTGAGTCCATCGATCGTTTGGGTAGGGCGGGCTTGCTCGCCGAGCAGAACGGCTGGCGCCGGGTGGTGATCGAAAAGCCCTTCGGCTACGACTTGCTGAGCGCCCAGGCCTTGCAGCAGGGGATGCATAAATACCTCAAGGAGAGCCAGATCTACCGTATCGACCATTATCTGGGCAAGGGGACGGTGCAGAACGTCCTGGTATTCCGTTTTGCCAATCTGATGCTGGAGCCCTTGTGGAACCGCCAATACATCGACCATGTCCAGATCACCCACTCCGAGACCCTGGGTGTGGAAGGCCGCGCCGATTACTACGAGGGCGCGGGGGCCCTGCGCGACATGATCCAGAGCCACTTGATGCAACTGCTCACCCTCGTGGCCATGGAGCCTCCAGCCATGATGGACGCCGAATCCCTGCGCGACGAG
>CAZOTG010000033.1:0-12373 GCA_964582585.1 uncultured Chromatiaceae bacterium
GGCCGCGCGCGTGGATTTCTTGGGGTGATTTGCGGGCATGGAAAGCGCCGATGCGCCGTATACCGCTACTTCGCCGGTTTCTTTACCGGCCGTTTCCAGCCCTTGCGTGTCTGTTGTGGTGCGCGGCTCAAGGTCAGTTCACCGGGCGGAACATCCCTGGTGATGGTGGAGCCGGCGCCGATGGTGGCGTCCGCGCCCACCGTCACCGGCGCCACCAGCTGGGTGTCGGAGCCGATAAACACGCCGTCTTCAATGATGGTCTGATATTTGTTGGCGCCGTCGTAGTTGCAGGTGATGGTGCCGGCGCCGATATTGACATTGCTGCCCACCGTGGCATCGCCCACGTAACTGAGATGATTGATCTTGGAGTGTTCGCCTACCGTGGCCTTCTTGATCTCGACGAAGTTGCCGATATGGGCATCGGCTGCAAGCTTTGTCCCCGGGCGTATGCGGGCAAAGGGACCGATGCGGCAGCCTGCGCCGATCTCTGTCTCTTCGATGACGGAGTTGGGTAATATGGTCACGCCGTCGCCGATCGCTACGTCGCGCAGATAACAGTTGGCGCCGATGGTGACATCGTCTCCGATGCTCACCTTTCCCGCGCACACCACGTTGATGTCAATGGTGACATCACGGCCCGCGCTGATTTCGCCGCGCACGTCGAAGCGGGCCGGATCGATCAGCGTGACGCCTTGCTCCAGCAGACGGCTGGCGTGTTGGCGTTGATAGATGCGTTCCAGTTCGGCGAGCTGCGCCTTGTTGTTGACGCCCATGATCTCGGCGACGGCGGCGGGATAAACGGTCTTGATCGGCACTTCGTCCTTCACCGCCATGGCGGTGACATCGGTTAGATAGAACTCGCCTTGGGAGTTTTTATTATCCAAGGCCATCACCCACTTTCTCAGCTGACCCGACTGCACCGCCAACATGCCGGTGTTAATTTCAGTGATTTCCCGCTGCCCCGGGCTGGCGTCCTTGTGCTCCACGATGGCGATGACATCGCCCTTGGCGTCGCGAATGATGCGGCCGTAACCGCTGGGATCGCTGAGATGTGTGGTCAACAATGCCATGGCGCTGCTGCCCGCCGCCGCGATCAAACGCTGCAAGGTGGCGACGCTGATCAGTGGCACGTCGCCGTACAGCACCAGCACCAGGTGGTCGGCGGGAATGGCCGGCAGGGCCTGCAGGACGGCGTGGCCGGTGCCGAGCTGATCTTTCTGCTCCATCCACTTGACCGGCAATGCGGCCAAGGCGCTGCGCACCTCGTGGGCACCGTGACCTACCACGCCATATACAGCGTCGGCTTGCAGCGCTTGAGCGGTGTGCACCACATGGTACAGCATGGGCCGGCCGCCGAGGGGGTGCAGCACCTTGGGCAGTCTGGAGCGCATGCGCGTGCCCTGACCGGCAGCGAGGATGATGACACTGAGATTCATTGGTTACAATTTCCTGCCAGGGTAATAACTTATTCCGCCTATTTAATCATAGCAACAGGCGGCAAGGAAGCCATTCTGCCCGAGCGTATACTTCGGGCCAAAGGCATGACAGCGGCAACGCTCTCAATACGGCCATTGGAACCGAGCGATCCTCAGGTTCGGCTGGTTTCATATCGTATTTTCTCTTCAATCCAGGAGACTGCGCGTAATAGGCATCAGGGCAGCTTGATGGAGAAGCAGCCGCCACCCAGCAGATGGCCATTTGCAAGCTCGATACTTCCCCTCTTGTCTTTATTCTTATGGAGTTCCGCCACCCGGGATGTAAAGTACAGGCCGAGGCCGGTGCTGCCGGACGAAAAATCCACTCCATGACCGTGCTGTTTACCATCCTCCAACATATTTTCAGGGAAACCAGTGCCGTCGTCATTTACCGACATCACCAGATAGCCGTCTCTTTCCTCGGCGGTCACCAATATGGCGCCCTTTGCATAGCGAATGGCATTGTTAATGGCGTTTCGCAGTACACCGGCCATCAAGTCACGATCAAAATACCACACCAAGTCATCGTCACATTTGAATTCCAGGTTGATTTTACGGGCCTCCAGCATAGGCTTTTCGAGCATCAGTATTTCTTCGAGAAATTCGCGGACGCAATATTCATCAATATTTGCCGACAGGCCTTTGTTCTCCATTTTGTAAAGCGCCAGCAACTGGACCAAATTATTGTTGACCCGCTTTGCTTCATACTGAAGCTTGCCCACCTGATCGGCCGGCAGTGACTCGCCGGCGCTTTTGACCAATTCATCCAGCGAGCCTAGCACGATGCCGAGAGAGTTCTTCACATCATGGATGGTGGAGGCAAGCATTGTCAGAAAATCGATGGATTCTTTTTTATTCATAGAAGGGAATCAATCTATCTGTCGCACGATCGTCTGTGATATTTGCCGGAACCCCCCTCAGGAGGCCATTATCTTTTCATAGTCGGCATTCAGCTTGCGGTAACTTTCGCTGATTGGATCCATTTTACGCAAACGTTCCAGGTGCTGCCGGGCCTTGTAAAGATATGCGTCGCTCTTGCCTTTTTCCTTCATGTACATCAACAACACGTTGGTGACGTTGCCGATGATTGTGCCGTTGTCCGGCATGGATTCGAGGGTCTTTTCGAGGAAAGTGATCGCCTCATCCAGCTTGCCTGCCTTGGCAAGTTGCGTAGCCTTGCTATTCAGCTCCGTAACCTCCTTGATTGCGGCGTTGATTATAGACTGACCCTCGTCTGCGAGCCCTGCCGAGCCGAAGACATCCCGTACTTGTGCAATCAGGTCTTTATCGTCATGGTGATTCATCACCAGTCCACGGAGTATATCCAACCCCTTGCCCTTATCGTCGTTGGCAATACAGGCGGCAGCCATCTCCATGGCAACGTCTTTAGATATATTAATCTGGGACTTTCCGAATAGATTGCCCGCCTCCGCATAGGCTTTTTTCGCATCGTTCTCGCGCCCTAGGCTCTTCAGCACCATGCTCTCGGCAATCGCGGCATGCAGAGATGCCTCATCGTCTTTACCAAAATCGTTACGCAATCTTGAAAGGGTCAACAGCGCTTCTTTTCCCGAATCCTTGCCCTGAATCTTCGCCAGCTTGGTATAGTTGGCCGGTGTCTGATAGATGGAATTGGTTCCGACTTGCACGGCTTTCTTGAAGGCTTTTGTGGCAACGGCGATATCATTTTCCTTAAGGGCTAGATCGCCCAACTTCATTTGTCTCAATATGGCTTTTGGTGATATCTCCGTTGCCGTCGTCAGAATTTTCATGGCCTCCCGCTGGTCGCCCAAAGCCAAGGTGGTCTTTGCCAACCAATCGTAGGCCTCAATGTGCGTATTGAGTAGATCGATGGCTTTCTGAAAAATATTCTTTGCATCCATATAATTCTGGGTATGAAATCGCACCTTACCCAAACCTACCATAGCCCATGGCACGTCTCTTTTTGCAAGGATGCTCTCATATATGGCGGCCGCTTCTTCATACTTGCCCGACTTAATTAACAAGTCCGCTTTAACCTTGATTATCTCAGCGACGTTGCGCGGTTTCTGAGCGATTTGCCGATCGCACAATGCGATAGCCTCGGCATATTGATCATTGTTAAGCAGATTGACGATCTCTTCCAGCTCACCCTTTTTTATAATCGTCTTCTCCAGGCGGCTGCGCAGCATGTCTTTGTTAAACGGCTTGGAAAGATAATCATCCGGCAGGTATTCGACCGCCCCCATCACCATCTCCATGGTATTTTCGGCGGTTAACATCAGAAAGGCTGTGGAGTACTTGATATAGCCTTTGTCCCTGGCCTCCTCCAGCACTTGCTGCCCGTCTTTTCCATCCCCGAGGTTATAATCGCAGAGCACCACGTCGTACTTGTTTTTGCTGAGCTGTTTGACCGCATCCTTGCCATTGCCGGCCATATCGATTTTCGTCACCCCGTAAGAGACCAGCATCGACCTGAGCATGCTGCGCATGTCGGCGAAGTCATCGATCACGAGGTATTGTTTTGAGCTTAAGTCCACCGCCATTGCGTCTATCCCTTGCCGCCAAATGCGGAATTCAGAACGATTAAATCAGCTATCGGCACGATAGTGGTGGAATTTAAGGGAAATTTGCCCTCAATTTGCGGAAATGCGGGCATCCCCGGCCTGCCCGGGGCACCCCGGCGAATTCGGCGGACCGCAGCCCCTAACTCCGCCTCATCAATCTGAATAAAGTACGGTTTGCGCTACATCGCGCTCATCGGTTTGCGAAACTTGAAGATGAACTTGTCGGTCTTGCCGCGAATGGCAGGATTGAACACCTTGGTGGTGTGATCGTCGTCGGGGTTATGCAATATGTCGGATTGCGCCTCCAGCTCGAAGCCCGCCGCCAGCACCTCTTTCTTCACGGCGGCCGGATCGATGCGGTGCAGGGTCTCGGTATCCCGCAGGCCCGAACCGGCCTCGGCGGCATGGTCGAGCACCAGGTAAATACCGCCCGGCTTGAGGGCGTCGAAGATGGCCTTGTTCAACATCGCCATATTGGCCGGGCCGAGGAAGGTATCGTGCAGGTCGTGGTAGTTCATGGAGGTCCACACCATGTCGAGCTTTTCGGGGGCCTTGAAATCATTGACGGGCTCCCGCAGCACCGTGACGTTCGGGTACGCCGGATCGGCGGCGATCGCCTTTACCGCCGCGTCGGCGGTATCCCGCATCTTGATGAGCTCCTCCGGCACCACCGCATAGACATGCCCGTTCTGACCCACGATTTTCGAGAAGAGCCGCGTGACATAACCGCCGCCGGGAATGAAGTCCGCGACGCGGTCACCCGGTTTGACGCCGGCAAATTCCAACACCTCCAGGGATTTTCGATTCGCGTCCTGCTTCCGGTCCGAATCGGGGCGTGCGGGATCGGCGATGGCGGCGGCGATGACATCGTGCACGCTCTGCGCGGCGCTTGCCTGGGTAAGTGGAGTCATCAGCGCCAGGAAGAAACTTACGACAACTACGGCTGGATTACGGAACATGCTCTTCTCCTTTTGAAGGTAACGTCGGCGCGGTGGATCCGGTGCGCCTGGCTTGAATGGGTCCGGCCAGTTTACTGCGCTGGAATAATTGCCAATTTCACTCCTTCGAGGCAATCATTTTTATTTTAGACGAAAACGCTTCGCGATAGGCGGTTTCGGCGGCTCGATGCCTTATTAGTTGAGTTACCAGGCATTTCTACAGAAAATCATCCCGCCCATGTTTTCTCGGATTTTTGCACGAGGGTCACTCCTCATACCATTTCCCGTCGGCCTGCTTTACCAGCCACAACTGTGAATACCAAAAGAATACCCCCCGCTCCTTCGCTGAAGGGGCCGTGCAATTAATTTTTCTGCGGCCCGCGCCCCACTCCGGAAGCTGTAAGGAGATTCGCGTGTGCCCGGGATCATTCTGCCTCGTCAGCGCGAGCCGTTCGCCCGCGCTGGTATAGCAGGCCAGCGCCGCCAATCGAAAGTCACCCGGTGTGACGTCGAATGCGAACCGGTACTGAGCGGTCTCTCCTGCCGTCTGGACCCGCGGTCCGGCCGACACGTCGCTCACCGGCAACGGCCTGGCATTCACACCCACGGAAAAGCGCTCCATATCCGCGTAGTGTGTCGCCATGGGAAAGCGGGGAACCGCCAGCCTGTCGAATCCCGGTCCCACCGCGCCGGATTGCTGGGCGATTCCATAAAAACCCAATGCGCCCACGATCTTCTGCAACTCGGCCGTGTACTCACCGAACGGATAGGAAAACAGGGTGGCGGTGATGCCGAGATGCTCTTTGAGTTGCCGCTGCGCCAGCCGGATGTCTTCCTCAACCCGCCTATGCCATTGCTGTGATGACTCGCCTTCGAGCTGCCGGACAAGATGGGCATGGCTGTAGCTGTGGTTGCCGATCTCCGCGCCTTCAGCGATCAGTTTTCGCAGATCGTCCCAACTGAGGTAATCGTGATAGCCGTCCTCGATGGCTTGGGTAGTGACGAAAACGGTGAAGGGCCAGCCCCGCTGCTTGAGCAGCGGGGCGGCATTATCCAGCACGGAGCGATAGGCATCATCGAAGGTGATCGCGACCGTCTTATCGGGCAGCGGCGTACCGCTTGCCAGCGATTCCAATATCCGGCCGAGCGGCAGCACGGTGAATCCCCCGGAGTCGAGAAAATCCAGGTGGCGACGAAAGGTCTCCGGCGTCACGCTGGTGCTGGCGGGTGTGTCATCGCTGACATGGTGGTACAAGAGGATTGCCGCGTGATCCGCGGCCTGCAGACGCGGCGCGAGCAAAAGCCCGAACAGCAATAGCGCCAGACGGTATCGCATTTATTCGACTCGTGTGCGCTGAAACCAATGGTACTGCGCAATCATCGATTTAAGCTCCTTGACGTAAGCCTCGCGACGCTCCGAATAGAGCGAAAGCCCCTCAACCAGCGCCTTGGCCGTGACGGGTTGATTGTTCTCCCTCAGCCTTTGGCGTATCTGCCGCAGCCTCAAGTAGCCGTCATGTGTATTGAGATTGCGGAAATAGCTGCGTACGGCGGCGTCGACCGTATCGAAACGCTGCACTTCATGCGTCGCTCCGGCGGGCCTTTGCTCCGGCTCGATGCCGCAGCCTTCATCGAAACACCAAAGCCCGAACAGATTGTGTGCCTCTACCGCGAATCGCGACTGCCCCCAACTGGATTCCTTGGCCGCCTGAATCAGCACCAGCGGCGTAGGAATGATGTCTACCCGCCTATCGAGTACACGCACCATGGAATCGAGCCCGTCATCCGACCACTCCACCGCGTACTTTCTGGCCAGCCCTTCTAGCCAGATGTTATCGACCCAGGAAAGGGTCTCGCCCTTGGCCAGTGTTGCGGAAATCCGCTTGAGACGTTTTCGCTCTGCGAGAATCTGCGCGTTGTAGTACTCCACGATCGGCGTGAGATAGTCAAAAAAAGCGGCTTTCTTGTCGGCGACCTGCTCGTAAGACCCAAAGTCCGGCATCGGCGCGAATTTAGGTCGCGGCTTGCCGATAGATATGGCCAGCCAAAACACGGCGACCAACAGCACCGCGCCGAAAGCGAGCTGGGAAATTCTGCCGTTCACCGGCGATCCATCTGCATTCACGTTCATGATCTGGGTTCTACCTTCACCGCCAAGGCACCGAGCGTGGCGCTGTCGGGGTAACCGTCGGCGATGATACCGGCCGACTTCTGAAATGCGCGGAGCGCCGCTCGCGTCGCCGGACCGATGACGCCATCCGCCTTACCGGCGTCGAAGCCCAATCGATTCAAACGACCCTGCATACGCTTGATCGTGCGACGGCTCAGCGCCGCCTCGCTGGTCGATGGCGGCCGCGACAATGCGCCGGCGCCGGCGATCCTGTCCGCCAGCAATCCGATTGCCAGCCCGTAATAATCGCTGTGGTTCCATTTCATGATGACACGAAAGTTGTGATACACCATAAACGCCGGTCCGGCATGCCCGGCGGGCAACAGGATCGACGCTCCTATATCGGCGTCGGGAAGCCGCGTCTTGTCGGGGAGCGTGACGCCAAGGCCGGCCCAGTAGCTTATCGGCCGCCGGTTGGCCAATCCGCTCTGCGCATAGGGAAAGTTATCGGGGAGCAGCACTTCCCGCCCCCAGCGTTCTCCGGTTTTCCAGCCTAGTCTCGCAAGGAAGTTCGCTGCGCTGGCCAGCGCATCCCGCTCGCTCTTCCATAGATTGATATGGCCGTCTCTGTCGCCATCGACCGCGTATTTGCGATAAGCGGAAGGCATGAATTGCGTCTGCCCCATGGCGCCCGCCCAGGAACCCCGCATCTCCCGGGGGGAAAGTGATTCGCGGTTGAGCAGGGTCAGCGCCGTGATCAGTTCATCGGCGAAATAATCGCTGCGACGCTCGTCGCAGGCCAGTGTGGCGAGGGAATCGAGCGTCGGCATGGTGCCCAGGTAACCGCCGAAGTTGGTCTCCAGCCCCCAGAATGCAATCAGGTAGCGGCCCGGGACACCGTATCTGTCGGTCAGCTCCGACAGGAACCGGGCATATTGATGCTGCAGATGCCGGCCCTGGTCGATGCGCTCCGGCGTGACGCGGCGATAGAGATAATCGGCAAAGGTCTGGGTAAATTCCGGCTGCGCTCTATCCAGCTCGATCACCCGGGGCTGGCGCTCGAGCTTTACCATGACATCATCCACGATCCACGCCGGAAGGTGCTCCGCTCGGGCCCTGTCCTGCAGGCCTGCCATGCATTTTGAAAAACCCTCGCCCTGCCCCATTGCCAGTGACGAGCACAACAGGCCGGCTATCAGAGCGACTAATCGTTTAACCATCAACCATTCTCTACCCTACAAACCTGTGAACACTCTGATTGATATGTCATTTCGAGCGTTAGCGAGAAATCTTCTGCTGCAAGCATCCATATAATCAGCGATATACAAGACTTCTACCCCTAGGGAATAAACCTCTTCGGTCGAAATGACAAACGAATCGGAGGTTCCTTAATACAAAGAACTTTAAGCGTTTCAATCCAATATGACCATTTTCGTTGCCGGACTCCGCCAAATCCCCGGCCTGCCCGTTATTATTGCTGCACCTTTTCGAGGTCCACCACCTTCAAACCCTTGAATGCGCGCCGGCAATCCGCATTCATGCCCAATACGATCCGGGTGATAAAAAACGCCAGACGTTTGAGAAAGATCAGGCCAAACAGGAACAGTACCGCGGTGATGATCTCAAACCACAGCGCGAAGGCGTCACCGTGGTCGATCAGCATGCTGAAGGTAAAGAAGTAAACACTCATGGTCACGCCCATTATCACCCCGGCAATCACGGCGACTCGCTCGTGGGTCTTTTTGATCTTTTGCAGGGTCTGGATGTCGTTTTCTATCATGGCCGAACCGCTCCTGTTAACTGGCGCTATTCTAGCAGATGCAAGTTACGCCGGCCCACCAACCCCCCGGTCGAGCGTATATCCCTTAGCAAGCTATTGCGGAATACGGCCCGGCCTCCCACCGGCATATTCTGCGCCCCTGCCCCGCACGGCTCACAGAATAGGTACACAGGCCTCATAAATGAAGCTGTCTCCTTTTTGCCAAAATTAAAGTGTGATGTGCTTGGCGTTTTTTCGGCTGTGCCGCCGGTATGCTGATGGCGCTTTCAGTGTATCGACCCTGGCCGATGGCCACCACATCCCTATCCTCTAGGAGGCGTTATGAATTTCTCGGACGTACTTTTCATCCTTCCGGGACCCCCGGCGATCTCCGTTATTTTCTGGATCATTATCCTGGCGGTATCGCTGTATCTCGCCCGAAGCCCGGCCCATCGGGCCATCACGTCGCTGAGCGAGGTCCTGCATTACGCGTTTCGGATCGCAGCGCAATCCACGCGGCTGGCCGAGGAAAAGCTTGCTCAGCGCAACCGCGAGGTGTTGCTGGCGGCCGGGCGCGAAGCCTCCGAGCGAATCATCGAGCGCGAGTTCGACCGCGTCGACGCCACGCTGCGGCGCGATCTGGCCGAGTATCCGGCGCTGCATCGTCAGCTCTCCGAGCAGGTACAGAGCATCGAGGAAGACTACAAGCAGAGCACCGCGGTCCCACCGGCCCCGCCGGGCTGGGTCAAGGCCGTCGAGTCGGTCGCGAAGATCCCCTCCGCGGGCGACCCCATGGTGGCCAATATCCTGGGGGACATCCATAAATCGCTGGTCAAGGCGCAGAACACCGCCATCGGCGAATATCGCAAAAGCAGCCACGAGCGCCACAACCTGCTCAAGCATATGATGCCTCACTGGCGCAAGCTGCTGCAGGTGTTGGGTCAGGTCGACAAGAGCGTCAACAGCCTGATTGAGCGTTCAACGACCATCGATCGCCACATGGACGAGTACGAGCAGATCAACAGGGGTACGGATCACGCGGTACGCATGCTGTCCTCTTCATCCATTACGCAGTTCTTTATCGCCGCCTTCGTGCTGGCCATCGCCTTCGGCGGCGCGGTGATCAACTTCCATCTGATCGCCCGCCCCATGTCGGAGATGGTCGGCGGCACCAGCCAGATCATGGGCTTCATGACGGCCAATATCGCCGCATTGGTCATCATCCTGGTAGAGATCGCCATGGGCCTGTTCCTCATGGAGTCGCTGCGCATCACGCGCCTGTTCCCTGTCATCGGCGCCCTTGATGACAAGATCCGTGTCCGGATGGTGTATATCACCTTTGCCATGCTGTTCTGCCTGGCCGGCATCGAGGCCGGACTGGCCTATATGCGCGAGGTCCTTTCCCAGAGCGATGCCGCCTTGGTGGCCTACCTTATGGAAAGTAATCAGGCCCAGGCCGCGGCCTCTCAAAGCCGTTGGATCACCACGGCCGCGCAGATGGGCATGGGCTTTATCCTGCCGTTCGCACTGACCTTCGTGGCCATCGCGATGGAGTCATTCGTGCACTCTCTGCGTACGGTACTCGGCATCACCGGTGTGGGGCTGCTGCGCGCCGTCGTGTTCATGCTGCGCCTGCTCGGCAATGTCTCTCGCTATGCCGGCACCATGCTCGTTCATCTTTATGACCTGTTGATCTTTGCACCGCTGTGGGTCGAGCGCCAGGTAAAGGGCAGGAATGAAGCCAAGGACAGCCGCGAGATCAAGGACGAGACCGAGGTTGAGATCAGAAACGAGCCCGAGGATAGCGCTGAGTTTCAGATCCGACAGGAGCTCAGGGACGGGAATGAGATCAAGAGCAGGAGCGAGTTCGACCTTGATGAATCCGACGAGAGCGATCACGACTTCGGTACGGCCGTGATGGGAGGTCGATCATGAAACCAGTGAATTTGATCCTGCTCATCCTGGCGATGTTTGCCATTGGTATCGCGGGCGGATGCAGCAAAGAAGACCAGGTGGCGGCGACCCGCGGTGTCTACATGCTGATCGACACATCGGGCACCTATACCGACGAGTTGAAGAAGGCCCAGGCGATCATCAACTTCGTCCTGGCCAAGCTCAACCCCGGTGACTCCTTTGCCGTCGCGAGCATCAATACGGGCAGCTTCACCGAAAAGGACATCATTGCCAAGGTTACTTTCGACGATCGCCCGAGCATGGCCAATGCCCAGAAGCGCCAGTTCCGCGACAAGATCGACAACTTCGTCAAGGACGTACACCCCAGCGCGTACACGGATGTGACAGGGGGCATACTGCAGGCCGTCGAATTCCTGAACGAGAAGAACCCGGGACACAAGACCTTGCTGGTGTTCTCCGATCTCAAGGAGGAATTGAAGAAGGGCTATGTACGGGACATCCCTCTACAGCTCAACGGCTTCGACATGGTTGCCATGAACGTCACCAAGCTGCACAGTGACAACGTCGACCCGAGGGAGTACATGGATCGCCTGGAGATGTGGCGCAAGCGGGTGGAGTCCGGCGGCGGGCACTGGCGGGTAGTCAACGACCTTGAGCGCCTGGACAACATCATGGCGTACAATTAGTCACCGGTCGCGGTCCAATTCACGCTCGCCTTAGAGAAGAGTTCCTGCCAAGGAACCGCTATCTGACGCGGTTACTTTCGGGCCTTTGACAGATTGATTGTTCGACCCGTCGTCAAGCGAAAGCTGGCTTCGATAACAAAGGCCGTACCGCCCATCGCGAACAGAACCCAGATCTGGCCGGGTGAACTGTTTGCGGTCTGCCAGAGCAAACTTCCCAGAGCACTCAGACAAAGCCCCACTCCGATCAGCGAAAGCCAGCGCTTACTGTGGGTGTCCTTTGCCAGCCTCGCGTTGGCGCCGTTGACCGCCGCGAAGATCAGCAGAAAGCCGGCGCTGCCCATGGTCGACATGCTGGAGAGATCGGCCAGGTTGGCGATCAGCAGGGTGACTCCCGAGGTGATCAACAGCCCCTCTATCGGCCTTCCCCAGGCCTTCCTTTCCAATACCTCTGGAAGCTCCCCGTCTTTTGCAATCATATAGCTCAATCGGGCCGCGCCGTACACCGTGGCATTGATGGCGGATGCCGTGGAGAGCATGGCCGCGATGGCGATCAACAGGAATCCCGTTTGACCCAGGGACGGCTTGGCCGCCTCGGCCAGCGCGTAGTCCTTGGCGTCGACGATGGTGGCGACAGGCAGAGTGCCGACCGTCACTACGGCCACCAGCACATAGAGAAGGATCACGAACCCGACGCTGGAATAAAAGGCGCGAGGCAATGTCCTGTGTGCGTCCCGCACATCCTGGGCCGTATTGGCAATCAGCTCGAAACCTTCATAGGCCAGAAAAATGATCATCCCGCCCGCAACCAGGCCCAGCGGGGATGACCAGGCCGATGGCGCCAGCCTGGCGGCGTCAACGCCCCAGACGCCAACGGCAATGAAAAGGATCAGGATCACCAACTTGATGAGCACAATCCAGTCTTCCGCCTCGCCGATCAGCTTGGCG
>CAZOTG010000034.1:0-12355 GCA_964582585.1 uncultured Chromatiaceae bacterium
GGATTTGCGCTTGAGCATTGTGCCGTTCTTGCACTCCGGACATTGCACGCCGGTGTCGGCGGGCTTTTCCAGGGGCTCGATATGCTTGCACTTGGGGTAGTTGCTGCAGCCGATAAACTTGCCGTAGCGCCCGTGGCGAATGATCAATTGCGATGAGCATTGCGGGCAGACCCGGCCCTCGATGACCTCCGGGGTCTCGGGTTCCTTGTCCTCGCCCAGGCTGCGGGTGTAGTCGCACTCGGGAAAGCCGCTGCAGCCGATGAAGCGGCCGCGGCGCCCGAGGCGGATAGTCAGGGGCTTGCCGCACTTGGGGCAGACCTCGTCCGTGGCCTCCTGGGTGACGTCCTTGCGCGCCACGTTCTGCTCCACGTCGTCCACCAGCTTCTTGAAGGGTTTCCAGAAGAACTTCAGCAGCGGCACCCATTCTTCCTCGCCGCGGGAGATGGCGTCCAATTCATCTTCCAGCTTGGCGGTGAAGTCGTAGTCCACGTATTGGGTGAAGTAGCCGGTGAGGAATTTATTGACGATCCGTCCCACGTCGGTGGGGGTGAAGCGGCGCTTTTCCAGGTTGACGTATTCGCGCGCCTGCAGGGTGGAGATGATGGCGGCGTAGGTGGAGGGCCGGCCGATGCCGTATTCCTCCAGGGCCTTCACCAGGCTGGCCTCGCTGTAGCGGGGCGGCGGTTCGGTGAAGTGTTGCTCGGGGCGGATCTTAACCAGGTCCACCTTGTCGCCCACGGCCAGCACCGGCAGCAGGCGTTCGTCATCCTCGGCCTTGCTGTCGTCGACGCCTTCCTGATACACCGCGATGAAACCCGGGTCCACGATGGTGGAGCCGGTGGCGCGAAAGATATTGCCTTCGCCGGCGGCGAGATCGACGCTCACGGTGTTGATGGTGGCGTGAATCATCTGACAGGCCACGGTGCGTTTCCAGATCAGGTCGTAGAGCTTTTGCTGGTCGGCGCTGAGGTGGGCCTTGACCGATTCCGGGGTCTGGGCGGCCACCGTGGGGCGGATGGCCTCGTGGGCCTCCTGGGCGTTCTTGGACTTGGTCTTGTAGGCGTTGGGCTTTGCCGGGACGTTGTCCTTGCCGTAGCGTTCGGTGATCAATTCGCGGATCTCGCCAATGGCCTCCTGGGCCAGGTTGACCGAGTCGGTACGCATGTAGGTGATGAGGCCCACCGGGCCGCTGCCCATATCCACCCCTTCATAAAGCTGCTGGGCGATGCGCATGGTCTTTTGCGCGGTGAAGCTCAATTTGCGGGACGCCTCCTGTTGCAGTGTGGAGGTGGTGAAGGGCGGCGCGGGATTGCGTTTGCGCTGCTTCTTCTCGACGTTACTGACATTGAGCTTGCCCTGGGCGGCCTTGTGCAGCGCCTTCTCGATGTCATGGGCCTGCTCCGTGTCGGTGATACTGAACTGGCTGAGTTTCTTGCCCTGGTAGGAATGCAGTTTGCCGTTGAAGTTTTCCTTGCCCTTGGCCAGGTCCGCCTCGATGGTCCAGTATTCCCGGGCGACGAACTTCTCGATCTCTTCCTCCCGCTCCACGATCATGCGCAGGGCCGGGCTCTGCACCCGTCCCGCCGACAGGCCGGGGCGGATCTTCTTCCACAACAGGGGCGACAAATTGAAGCCCACCAGGTAATCCAGTGCGCGCCGTGCCTGCTGGGCATTGATCAGTTCCAGGGAGAGATCGCGGGGGTGTTCCACCGCCTCCTGTACGGCGTGCTTGGTGATCTCGTAGAACACCACTCGCTTCACCGCCTTTTTTGCCAGCAGCTTCTTTTCCTTGAGCAGCTCGGTGAGATGCCAGGAGATGGCTTCGCCTTCGCGGTCCGGGTCAGTGGCGAGGTAGAGGGCGTCGGCGGACTTCATGGCCTTGGCGATGGCGCTGAAGTGCTTTTCGTTCTTCTCGATGGCCTGGTACTTCATGGCGAAGCCATGTTCCGTGTCCACCGCCCCTTCTTTGGGCAGGAGATCGCGCACATGGCCGTAGGAGGCGAGGACGGTAAAGTCCTTGCCCAGGTATTTCTTGATGGTCTTCGCCTTGGCGGGCGATTCGACGATGACTAAATTTTTGCTCATCGTGGGTCCAGTTCAGTCAGTCCTTAAAAATTAACCATACCTTGTCAGGCTTGGCGGCGCGGCGCGACACCAGGCGGTGAGGTGGTCGAGTCAGTTTTTGATGATACGGCTGTTATCGCCGCGTCTCTGGCTTAGTTTAGTGAAGCCAGCCGGCAGTTCCCTCAAAGACCAGGTCCTCCATCCAGGCGAAGGCGGCCTCCTTGCCGGGTTGATTGAAGAGAACCATCAGGATGACCCACTTGAGGTCGGTGAGATCGGTTTCTTCCGCTTCGAGGGCCATGAGGCGATCAAGTACCAGTTCGCGGCTTAAGGGGTCAAGTACCCCGATCTGTTCCAGGAACATCAAGAAGCCCCGGCATTCGGCGTCCAAGCGCTTGATTTCCGCGGCGGTGTAGATTCGCAAGGCGTGATGGGCGGTGACCGGCAGGGCCTCACTGCTCTCGCGCATGGCCGCCAGCCCCTCCAGCCAGGAGAAGGCCTTTTCGATCTCCTGATCCGGGAAGCCCGCCCGCAGCAACTCGGCCTTCAAGGAGGCTTGATCGGCGTCGTCGTCGATCTCTCCGCACATGAAGTTTTCCAGCAGGTACATCAGGATATCCAGTACGTTTTCTTTCATCGCGGCTCTCTGTTCTTCAGTGGATTCGAGTGTACAAACCGCCCGGTGACGCGGCAATTTGTCCATGCAATTCCAGTACCACCAGCATGGAGGAAACCTGGTCCGCCGTCAATCCGCTGCGTTCCACCAGGGTGTCGATGGCTGTAGGTTCGAACCCAATATGGCGGAGCAAGTTCCGAAATTCCTGGGGTTCGTCTTTCATGGCCGCCGTGTCGACGGCGGGTGGAGCGAGGCTGTTTCCCCAGGCGGCGAGGACGCCCAACTCCTCCAGGATGTCCTGGGCGGTCTCCACCAATTTGGCCCCTTGGCGGAGCAGGACATGGCAGCCGCGGGCCAGGGGGTTGTGAATGGAACCGG
The DNA here is from genome assembly GCA_964582585.1 of uncultured Chromatiaceae bacterium. Lineage (GTDB taxonomy): Bacteria > Pseudomonadota > Gammaproteobacteria > DRLM01 > DRLM01 > JARRQJ01. Next base: position 3,059 of record CAZOTG010000034.1, read on the forward strand.
GGATGGCGAACACCTCCCGACCCTGCTCCGCCGCCAGCCGGGCGGTGATCAGTGAACCGCTCTGCACCGCGGCCTCCACCACCAGGGTGCCGAGACTCAGTCCGCTGATCAGGCGGTTGCGGCGGGGGAAGTGTTCAGGGCGGGGCGGGGTGCCGGGGGGAAACTCGGAGACCAGGGCCCCTTGGGCGGCGATGTCATGGGCCAGTTGACGGTGGCGGGCGGGGTAGACCCGATCGAGGCCGGTGCCGGCCACGGCGAGGGTGTGGCCGTGGGCCAGGAGGGCGCCGCGATGGGCGGCGGCGTCGATGCCCACGGCCAGGCCGCTGGTGATGGTGAGTCCCACCCCTGCCAGGTGGCGGGCGAATTCCGCGGCGTTTTGTTCGCCGCCGGCGGTGGGGTTGCGGCTGCCGACCACGGCCAGTTGCCGGCTGGCCAGCAGAGACGGCTCGCCCTGCACGAACAACACCAGGGGAGGATCGGCGATCTGTTTCAGCAGGGGTGGGTAGGTCGCATCTTGCCAGGTAATGGCATGGCAGTCGGCCTGGGCGAGCCAGTGGAGATCACGCTCCACCGCTTCCCAGTCCGGTTGCTGCAGATAGGCCCGGGCGGGGCCTTCCAGGCCCGGTACGGCCGCGGCACCCGCCTCGAAAAGCCGGCGCGGCGTGGTCCATTGTTGCAGGAGGTTTTGCGCGGTGACGGGGCCGACTCCCGGCATACGCACCAGGGCGAGCCAGTAGGGTAACTCCTGGGCGTCAGTCCGGGCTTCCGTCATTGCATCGGCGACTCCGTGCCATAGATGTCAACCCTGTCTCCCTAGGGGTTCCTGACCATGTCGTAGAGGCGAACGTCCCGGGTGGCGGTCATCACCAGGCCGTAACTCACCTTGGCGAAGACCCGGAACACCATCAACACGCCGGAGCGGGTGTCCGGCAGGGTGACTTTTTCGTCGTTACCGACGGTGTCGCGGACCACTTCGCCGGCGCGGTAGATCGCCAGGACATGCCCGGGCTGCAAACCCTCGTTGAGTCCCTGGTTCAGTACCACCACCTGATATTGACCTACCCGCGATACGGCGTCGAACAGGGCGATGATCTTACCTTCCACGGGCTTGTCGGGTGCGCTGGGTATGAAGTTGTAATTGATGACGCCTTCATCCTGGGCCGGCAGCAGGCGGTCGCCGATCAAGGCCTCTCGCGAAGACTGGACGATGGTGAGGGTACTGGGATCACCGTAGGCCTCGACCCGCGCATCCGCGATATGTAGGGCCTCGTAGCCAAGCACGTCGTCCTCGTCCGCGCCGGGATTACGGTAGACCTTGCCGAGCCGTACCACCTCGAAACGACCCCCCGCATGTTGCTTGACGTTGCGGGCATAGAGCTTATTGCCGGTGCCGCCGATGAGGCGCTCCTCTTCCATGGAGAGAATGTAGCCGGAATTTTCCGACTCCTCAGGCGTTACTACCTGGGCCTTGATCAGGAATTGTTCGATGGCGTCGGTGGGAACGGTGGGAACCGGCCGTTCCAGGGTAGTGACCCGCACCTGGGGGGTCATCTTCACCAGGGGGCGCTGCGCGGGGCCGCGTTCCACCTTCAGTACCGGTTTACCTTCGCGGAAGGTCAGGGTGATGACGTCACCGGGGTATATAAGGTGGGGGTTTTTGATCTGGGGGTTCATTTCCCAGACATCGGGCCATTTCCAGGGATCGCGGAGAAAGCGCGCCGAGATGTCCCATAGGGTGTCACCCTTCACCACCACGTAGCGCTCCGGGTGATTGGGGTTAAGGGCAATGGTATCCGCCTGGGCGCTTGCGACAATGGCCACGGCGAGCAACAGTGCCGACACGGTGTTTCGTATAGTCATAAACGCCCCTTTATCCATATTGTTGCCGGGAGTTTAGCTCAAACCCACCCGCTACTCTACGGGTGGCGTTGGCGTCTCCGAATTGGGTATCATCGTTTTCCCAGCAGTATAAACGGCAATTTGGCGCAGACCTTGATGGATGTCTCATGGCGATACTCCCTATCCTTCATTATCCCGATCCCCGTTTGCGCAACAAGGCCCTCCCGGTAGAGGGGGTCGACGACCAGGTGCGTCGCCTCCTGGACGATATGCTGGAGACCATGTACGAGGCCCCCGGCATCGGCCTGGCGGCACCCCAGGTCGACATCTCCAAACGAGTCATCGTGATCGATATCTCCGAAGAGCGCAATCAGCCTTTGTATCTGGTCAACCCGGAGATCGTGGCGCGGCGGGGGGAGACGCGGATGGAGGAGGGCTGCCTGTCGGTGCCCTATATCTACGAGCCGGTGGACCGGGCGGAATGGATCACGGTGCGGGCCCTGGGGCACGACGGCCACGCCTTCGAGATGGAGGCACAAGACCTGTTGGCGGTGTGCATCCAACATGAGATCGATCATCTCGAGGGCAAGCTGTTCGTCGACTATCTCTCGGAGATCAAGCGCAGCCGCATCCGCAAGAAGCTGGAAAAGTTCCGGCGCAAGACTTTATAAAAGCAGTGGCGAGTAGCGATTAACAAGTAGCAAGGTAAAAAATGCCTGGTCACTCGCTACTCGTTACTCGATACTTGACCGATGACTAAAGCCTTGAAAATCGTTTTTGCCGGCACGCCGGAGTTCGCCCGCATCGCCCTGGCCGGCCTGTTGGCTTCAAGTCACGAGGTCTGCGCGGTGTATACCCAGCCGGATCGTCCCGCCGGGCGCGGCCGCAAACTGACCGCCAGCCCGGTAAAGCAACTGGCGCTGGAGCACGGCATTCCGGTGCGGCAACCGCCGCGCCTCAAGTCGGTGGAGGAATATGAAATCCTGCGCGCTTACCGGGCCGACGTCATGGTGGTGGTGGCCTACGGCCTGATCCTGCCCCAGGCGGTGTTGGACATCCCCCGCTACGGTTGCCTCAATATCCACGCCTCGCTGTTGCCGCGCTGGCGCGGCGCGGCGCCGATCCAGCGAGCCATCCTCGCCGGTGATCGCGAGACCGGTATCACGATCATCCAAATGGACGCCGGTCTCGATACCGGGCCGATGCTGCTGCGCCTGCCCTGCCCGATTCGCGGCGACGATACCGCCGGGACCCTGCACGATGAACTGGCCGCCCTGGGCGACCAGGCGATCCGCCTGGCGCTGGACCAGGTGGCGGCCGGCACCGCCCATGGTGAGCCCCAGGACGAGGGCCTGGCCTGTTACGCCGCCAAGATCGACAAGCACGAAGCGGTCATCGACTGGTCGCAGCCCGCTGCCCATATCGAACGGCAGGTGCGCGCCTTCAACCCCTGGCCGGTGGCCCACAGCCAATGGGGCGACAAGGTACTGCGCATCTGGCGCGCCGCGCCGTTGGAGGACGCCGCTAGCGCGCCGCCTGGCGAGGTGGTGGCGGTGAGCCGGGAAGGCATTGTGGTGGCGACCGGCGCGGGGCGGTTGCGCTTGCTGGAGGTGCAATTTCCGGGCGGTCGTCCCCTGGCGGTGGCGGATTTCCTCAATGCCCACCGTTTGACGCCGGGGACGGTGTTGGGGGCAGCCGGTGCGTTCAAATGAAAGAGAGAGGAATATATCGTTGTCCCTCACCCCTTCCCCTCTCCCAGAGGGAGAGGGGAAGGGGTGAGAAGATTTGAATAACTCGGCTCGCAGCGCAGCCGCCCGGGTCGTGGCGCAGGTCTTGGAAGGGCATTCGCTTTCCCAGGTATTGGCCCCGGCCTTGGCGGAGTTGCCCGACCAGGAGCGCGGTTTTGCCCAGGAGCTGTGCTACGGTACGCTGCGCTGGGGGCCGCGCCTGCAGGCCATAGCCCAGCGCTTGCTGCGCAAACCGCTGCGCGAGCGGGATCGCGATGTGCTTGCCTTGCTGTGGATCGGCCTGTATCAACTGCTGTATACCCGCGTGCCCGACTACGCGGCGGTGGATGGTACGGTGGCGGCCAGCCGCCATATGCAAAAGCCTTGGGCCGCCGGGTTGGTGAACGCGGTGATGCGCGGTTTCCAAAAACGGCGCGACGCCTTGCTGGCGGAAGTGGAAGGTGACGAGCCGGCGGCCACGGCCCATCCGGCGTGGTGGCTTAAGTGTTTGCAAAGTGCGCGTCCTGCGGCGTGGCGGGAGATCGTGGCCGCCAATAATGAACGACCGCCCATGACCCTGCGGGTGAATCGGCGCCGTATGGGTCGCGATGATTATCTTCAGCGGCTCGTCGAGGCGGGTATGCAGGGGGCACCCGCGCCGCATACCGAGTGTGGGATCCTGTTGGGCAAGGCGGTGGACGTGGCGCAACTGCCCGGGTTTACCGAGGGCTGGATATCGGTGCAGGACGGCGCGGCGCAACTGGCGGCGCCGTTGCTCAATCCTCAGCCCGGCGAGCGGATACTGGATGCCTGTGCCGCCCCCGGCGGTAAGACCGGCCACCTGCTTGAGCTGCAGCCCGCCGTGGCGGAGCTGGTCGCCGTGGATAACGATGAGGCGCGCCTGGCACGGGTCAAGGACAATCTCGATCGCCTGGGATTACAGGCGCGCCTGGTGGCGGAGGACGTGGGCGCGGTACAAGCTTGGTGGGATGGCGTACCCTTTGATCGTATCTTGCTGGATGCGCCCTGTTCCGGCAGTGGCGTGATCCGGCGCCACCCCGATATCAAGTACCTGCGCCGACCGGAGGATATCGCGGTATTGGCGGCGGGGCAGCGACGCCTGCTGGCGGCACTGTGGCCGCTGGTGAAGCGCGGCGGTATGCTTCTCTATGCGGCCTGCTCCATTCTGCCGGAAGAGAACGAGCAGCAGGTGCAGGACTTTCTCGCGCAGCATGAGGATGCGCGGGAGGAACCGCTTGCCGTCGCCTGGGGGCAGGCATTGCGACATGGTCGCGTAATTTTGCCCGGCACGGAGGGGATGGACGGATTTTATTATGCATGTCTCACAAAGTCTTGACGGTGATGAACGCCAAACGCTTCACCATTGATCGCAGCGGGTTGCGGGTGCTGCTGCTCGCCTTGCTGGTCGGTATGCCGGCCCTTGCCTTGTCCGCGGAGGAGCCTGGGTTCGTGGTGCGCAGCGCCGGCACGGTGCTGGTCGACAAGGTCTACCACCTTGACGCCAAGATCGACTACCGCTTCAGCGCCGAGGCCCTGGAGGCCTTGGATAATGGTGTGCCGTTGGTGGTGGAGTTGGCCATCGAGATCGAGCGCAAACGCGACTATGTGTGGGATGAAACGGTTGCGTCGTTGCGCCAGCGTTACCAGTTGAGCTACGAGGCCTTGACCCAACGATATGTGGTGACCAACCTTAACAGCGGTGCGGACAATTACTATGCCGATCGTGCCGCGGCCATCGCCGCCATGGGTGACGTGGTAAATCTCCCCATCCTTGACGCGGGCCTGCTCAGTCCGCACGAGACGTACAGCGTGCGCATGCAGGCCAGTCTTGACCTGGAGGCCTTGCCGGTGCCGATGCGCGTCGCCGGTTATTTTTCCAGCGACTGGCGTATCTCCAGCGAGTGGTACTCATGGCCTCTGCAATGAACAGACGTTTCAGTGCGGGCGTGATTCCGATCATCCTGTTGTTCGGCCTGTTGCTGGTGTCCTTGTATCTGATGGGGCGCGCCACTCAGAACTCGGAAGAGTTCGGCCGTATGTACGTCACGCTGCTGGTGACCAACGTCTCGCTGTTGATCCTGTTGGTGGTCCTGATCGGCGCCAATATGGTGAGGTTGTGGCGCCAGTATCGCAATCGCACCACCGGGGTCAGGCTGACCCTGCGGCTGGTGGTGATGTTCGTGATCTTATCTATGGTGCCGGTGTCCATGGTGTACTGGTTCTCCCTGGACTTCATCAAGCGCGGCATCGACAGTTGGTTTGATGTGCATTTCGAACAGGCCTTGGAGGATTCCCTTGAATTGAGCCGTACCGTCCTCGACAGCCGCATGCGGGATTTGCTGCGACGCACTGAGACGATGTCTACGGAGTTGGAAAACGTTCCAGATGACCAGGCGCTGGGCATACTCGGTAACTTGAGCAAGGACAGCGATGCCGGGGAACTCACTTTGCTTACGATCAATGGCAAGGTCATTGCCTCGAGTAGCAGCGATCCCGCGCGGGTGCTGCCGGTATTCCCCAATGAGAGCATCATGCTGCAATTGCGCCAGGGCGTGACCTATGTGGGTCTGGATCAGATCTCCGGCCTGGGGCTTAATATCCGGGTGGTGGTGCCGGTGGCGGGGCCGGGCAACCGCCTGTTGCAGGTGCTGTATCCGGTGCCCGAGCGCCTCGCGGTGTTGACCGATAATGTGCAGTCCACCTATGCCCGTTATGACCGGCTGCGTTATTTGCGTAGTTGGCTGAAATACAGCTTCGCCTTGACCTTATCGCTGGTGTTACTGCTCAGCCTGTTGACCGCGGTATGGGCGGCCTTCTATGCCGCGCGGCGTTTGGTGGCGCCGATCCGAACCCTGGCCATCGGAACCCGCGCCGTGGCCGGCGGCGATTACAGTCGCCGCCTGCCGCTGCCCAGCCATGACGAGTTCGGTGTGCTGGTGCAGTCGTTTAACGACATGACCAGCAAGATCGCGCTGGCCCAGGAAGAGGCGCGGCACAGCCAGCGGCAGGTGGAAAGCCAGCGCGCCTACCTGGAGGCGGTGCTGGAGCGGCTTTCCTCCGGTGTATTGGTACTAGACAGCAAACAGGTGCTGCGCACCGCCAATGCCGCCGCCGGTCAAATCCTCGGTGTGGAGCTGAACGAGATGCTGGGGCGGCCGCTGAGCGCCCTGGCGGAAAGCCATGCCCATCTCGAACAGTTTGTGCAGGCGCTAGCCATACCCTTGGAGGACGGCGAACAGGAGTGGCGCGAGGAAGTCACCCTGTTCGGCGCGGGCGGGCGGCAGGTGTTGATTTGCGGCGGCGCCTCACTGCCCGGCGTCGCCGATGCGGGCAGCGGTTATGTGGTGGTGTTCGAGGATGTGACGGCATTGATCCAGGCGCAACGCGACGCCGCCTGGGGTGAGATGGCGCGGCGCCTCGCCCATGAGATCAAGAATCCCCTCACGCCGATCCGGCTTTCGGCGGAGCGTTTGCGGCACAAATATCTCAAGAGCATGCCGCCCGCGGAGGCGGATCTCCTGGATCGTTCCACCCACACCATCGTGCAGCAGGTGGAGGCCATGCAGGAGATGGTGAAGGCCTTTTCCGAATATGCGCGCCCGCCCAAGTTACATAGGCATCCCCTGGATCTCAATCTACTTATCAATGAAGTGCTCGATCTATACCGGGGTCATGTCCCGGTGCAGTGGGTGCTGCGACTGGAGAGGGGGTTGCCCGCCATTGAGGCCGATTCCGGCCGTTTTCGCCAGTTGTTGCACAACCTGATCAAGAACGCCCTGGAGGTGTTGGTCGATCACCCCGAAGGATGTATCACTATCGTCACCCGGCGTATCGAAGAGTCCGGTTTCCCCTTCGTGGAGTTGCGGGTGGGCGACAACGGGCCGGGATTCCCTCCGGGGTTGCTGGGCACCCTGTTTGAGCCTTACGTGACCACCAAGCCCAAGGGAACGGGTCTGGGCTTGGCGATCGTGAAGAAGATCGTGGAAGAGCACGGCGGGATGATCGTTGCGGAAAACGGCGATGACGGTGCCTGCATAGTGATTCGCCTGCCCTCGGAGATGCCGATGACGAGGACGGAGCCGGAAGCGGACGGCAGGGAGCGGCAAACGCCCCGGAGGGGGCTTGGTGATAACGGCAGTGTCGTACAACGTGGAGAGACCGCATGAGTGCGCCCCATATTCTGGTCGTGGATGACGAGCGCGATATCCGCGAACTCGTTAAGGAGATCCTGGAAGACGAGGGTTACGAGGTGAGTGTAGCCGAGAACGGCGAGGCGGCACGCCGTGCCCGCCGCGCACGCCGCCCCGATCTCGTCTTGCTGGATATCTGGATGCCTGACGTGGACGGCATCACCTTGCTCAAAGAGTGGAGCGATGAGAGCGGTCCCATGTGCCCGGTGATCATCATGTCGGGACACGGCACGGTGGAGACGGCGGTGGAGGCGACCCGCCTCGGCGCCTATGACTTCATCGAAAAGCCCCTGTCCATGGCCAAGCTGTTGCTCACCATTTCCCATGCGCTGGATGCGGAGCGTCTGCGCCGGGAGAATTTGGGGTTGCGTAAATACGCCCAGCCGCTGTTGGAGCCCTTGGGCAAGAGCGCGGCGATGCAACAACTGCGCGAGCAGGTTCAGCGGGTGGCGCAGCACGACGCCTGGGTATTGATCAGCGGCGAGCCGGGCACCGGCAAGGAACTGTGCGCGCGCTACCTGCACAGTTGCAGCCTGCGCCACAACGGCCCCTTCATCGACGTGGGTGTCGCGGCGCTGCTGCGGGAAAATTCCGCGGTGGAACTGTTCGGTTCGGAAGAGGACGGGCAGGTGCAATACGGCTTGCTGGAGCAGGCCAACGGCGGCACGCTGTTTCTCGACGAAGTGGGCGATATGGATCTGGCGGTGCAGGCCCGTCTGTTCGGCGCCTTGGAAGGCCGCAGCTATCTGCGGGTGGGCGGCAACGAACCGGTCACCTTGGACGTGCGCATCGTCGCCGCCACACATCGTGACCTGGCACAGGAGGTCCAGGCCAAGCATTTCCGCGAAGACCTTTATTATCAGCTCGCCGTCGTGCCGCTGCGCGTGCCGTCGCTGCGGGAACACGCCGACGATATCCCTGAATTACTGACCCATTACGTCGACATGTTCGTGAACCAGGAAGGCTTGCCGTACCGCCGCTTTACGGTGGCGGCACAAAACCGCTTGCGCCATTATGCCTGGCCAGGCAATATTCGCGAGCTGAAAAACCTGGTGCAACGGCTGCTGATCCTCGGCGCCGGCGGCGAGGTTCAGGCGGAAGAGGTGGATGCGGCCCTGATACATGCGCCGGCGGTGGCCGAGGCCTTGCCGATGGGGCGATTCGATCTGCCCTTGCGGGAGGCGCGGGAGCAGTTCGAACGTGCCTATTTCGAATATCAACTTCGCCAGAGCGAAGGCAGCATCGGTAAGGTGGCCAAGCAGGCGGGTATGGAGCGCACCCATCTCTACCGGAAGTTGCGGGGGCTGGGCTTGAATCCCAAGGACGTCCGCTTGGAAGACGGCGAATAAGTGATACTATTAGCGCCCCAAAGGGACGCTATGTGCTGATGCGCCTACTGGGAGAATAAATGAAAATCATCATTCTCGGTGCCGGGCAAGTAGGGTCTTCCGTCGCGGCCGCGCTGGTTTCAGAAGCGAATGATATTACGGTGGTCGATTCGGATGCCCAGTGCCTGCAGT
>CAZOTG010000035.1:0-11775 GCA_964582585.1 uncultured Chromatiaceae bacterium
CGGGTCGAGCACCACGATGCTGTCCCCGGCGGCGACGAGGTCGTCTCCCTCGCGCATCAGGTGATAGGCGGCCACGCGCATGGATAGGGTTTTGCCGCGCTTCTCCAGGCTCTTGAAAGCGGCCTGCACCTTCTCGATCAAAGTATCCCAAGGCGCTCGCAGTTTGAGGACGCGGGGTTCAAGCTCACCGATTTCGATCCTGAGCGACGCGCCAGCCTGATCGAGATCACGGATTTCCCCCATCACCGAGGGCTCGTCGCACCTTTCACTTGTCAAGCGGCAGATGGGGCAGTCCGGATCCTTGGTCCACGCCTCGGGTGCCCGGATAGGCTCGGGAAGCGCCGCCGGGGGGCGGATGGCGCCTCCGGCTCCGGCCAGGTCGAGGGCCAGCAGCTGCTCCATGAACGCCTGCGCGCTGATGCGTTCGGCCGCCGTGGCCGAGATCGCCCCTTGGATCAAGAATGCCAGCCGCTCTGGGATCCCTGGATCGATGTGCAGCGGCCGCCCGGCGTGCTCGGCCATCAACTCCATCCAGCGCGCCTGCACCGAGAAAGGCCGCGGCTTGGCGGCCTGCGCTTCGGCGATGGCTTGTTTCAGCAGGGTATCGGTGTCGAGGTAGTGCCGCCCCATCAGCATCTCGTACAGCATGACGGCAACCTGAAAGACGTCGCTCGCCGGGGTGACGTCTTCGCCGCGAAGTTGCTCAGGAGACATGTAGGCCAGCGTCCCAGGCTGGAACCCCGTCTGCGTGAGGGAAGCGCCGCCGGCCTTGCTGGGCACGTGGGCGATACCGAAGTCGGAAACCTTGACATGCCCATCCTGGGTGAGAAGGATGTTCTCGGGTTTGATGTCTCGATGCACCACCCCCTTGGCATGCACCGCCGCCAATGCGCTACAGGCCTCGGCGGCGAAAAGGGCCGCTGTCCCCATCGGAAGGGTCCCGTCGCGCCTCAGGCGGTCGCGTAGGCTACCCCCGGGCAGGTATTCGAGCACCAGGTAGATGTTGGGAGCTTGGGTCCTGAAGGCGAACACAGTCACAATGTTGGGATGATCCAGGTTGCCCGCCGTCCGGGCCTCCTGGACAAAGCGCTTGAACGTGGCGTCGTTGGAGGCGGCCTGCAGATGGAGCTGTTTGATGGCCACCTGCCGCCCCAGCGCCGTGTCCTCCGCCAGGTACACCTTGCCGAAGCCGCCTTCTCCGAGCAGACGGATGATCTTGAACTCATCCAACCGATCCGAGGGCTGATGCTCAGGCACGGCGTTTCTTGCTCCGAATCTCGATCTTTCCACCGGCGGCGTCCACCTTGACCACCTGGCCCCGCCCTACGTCTCCCGAGACGATCAAGCTGCTCAGCGGGTTCTCCACGGCCTGCTCGATGGCACGCCGGATGGGGCGAGCGCCGTAGGCTTCGTCATAGCCGGACTCCGCCAGCCAACCGACGGCTGAGTCAGTCACCTCCAGCGCCAGGTCTTGAGCCGCCAGGCGCTGACCGAGTTCGTCGAGCATGATCCGCGCGATGCGCTTGAGGTCATCAAGATCGAGGGCTCGAAAGGGGACGACTTCATCGATCCGGTTGACCAACTCCGGTTTGAACACCGCTTTGAGCGGGGCATCCAGATTGGCCCTTGCTCCTCTGCCCCCCACGCCACCAAAGCCGATCCCGCGGGCGGCGGCAATGTTGGAGGTCATGATGAAGATCGAACTCGACGCATCCACCGTCCGCCCGGTGGCGTCGGTGAGCCGGCCCTCGTCGAAGACCTGCAGGAACAGGTTGAGCACATCCGGGTGGGCCTTTTCGATCTCGTCCAGGAGCACGACCGAAAACGGCTTCCTTCTCAGGGCTCCCGTGAGTTGGCCTTCCTTGTCGTAGCCGACATACCCCGGTGGTGAGCCGATCAGCCTGGAGACGGAGATGCTGCTCATGTACTCGCTCATATCGAGTCGGGTCATGGCCTGCTCCGAGCCGAAGAGGAAGGCGGCCGTGGCCTTGGCCAGCTCGGTCTTGCCGACTCCGGTCGGCCCAACGAACAGTAGAACGGCGATGGGGCGATCGGGATCCTTGATGCGTGCGCGTGAACGCCGGACCGCCTGGACCACGGCGTCAACCGCCTGGTCCTGCCCGATGACGCGTAACTTCAAGTTCTCGGCCATGTGCAGCAGCCGCTGCTTTTCATCCTCGGTCAGTTGAGCTCGGGGGATGCCCGTCCATTCTGAGACCACCTCCGCCACCACCTCCGCATCGACCAGCTTGTCTTCGGTTACAGGGACCCCCGGTATGGTGCTCAGCCGGGTGATCCGCGCCCGGACGCAGGCCTCATCCAGCAGATCGATGGCCTTGTCGGGCAGATGGCGGTCCGGGATGTACCTGCGTGACAGGTCGACCGCCGCTTTGAGCGCATCTTCCCGGATATCGACAGCGTGCCGCTTTGCCAGGCGCTCCCGAAGGACCTCAAGGAGCTCGAGAGTCTCCTCCGGGCCGGGTTCTTCGATGGTGATGGGTTGGAAACGCCGCTCAAGTGCCGAATCGGACTCGACGTTTTTGCGGAAGGCCTCGTGGGTGCAAGCGCCCATGCACTGCAGGTCACCTCCGGCAAACGCTATCCTGAGCATTCCGGTGGCGCCCTGAAAATCGTCGAAAAAGAGGATCACATCCTTTGAGGCATTTGCTTCCCTCATCAACTCCTGGATTCTCGCCTCGTATTGGCCCGGGAGTTCAAGCCCTACCACCAGATCCGCCGGGTTGACCTGAATGATGCGCATCCCGCGCATGCCTTCCGGCACATTTCCCTGGGCGATGCGCCAGGCGAGCCCTTCGACGATGGCGGTTTTGCCCACGCCCGCGTCGCCGATGAGCAGCGGATTGCGCTTGGTCTCGCGGCTCAGGGTGCGAACGATCTGGAGCATCTCGTCCTTGCGGCCAATGGCCTCGGTCAGCCGGCCATCGACGGCGGCTTGGGTAAGATCCGTGCCAAAGCGGGCCAGGGGCGAAGGCTCGACTTCGGGGCTCTCCGGTCTTCGAGGCGATGGTTGGGCCAGGCCGGCGTTTTCCAGCGCTTCTTGGCTCAGTTGGGCCGGGTCCACCCCGCGTGCTTCCAAAGCATCGTAGGACCACGCGTCGCGATCCATCAGGGCGGCCAGCATATGAAGGGGTCCGACGGCTTCGTGCCCTTGTTTATCGGCCAGCCTGGCGGCGCCGATGAACATTTGGCGGCTCTGAGGCGACCGATGCATACCCAGCGGGGAGGGGGACTCCCCTGCCGGCGGGGTCTGGGCGACCTCGGCGCGCAGCTCACGGCGCGTCGCCTGGGGGTCCAACCCGTGCCGCTGGAACAAGTCCATCAGGGCCCTGATCTCCGGCAGGGCGATCTTGGCCTCTTCCGGCGTGAAGCCGGCCTGCGCCAGCCGATCGGCGTCATTGAACACCTGCAATCGAAAGAGCCCGATCGTCAGGTGTTGGGGCTCAATGACCTCGTAGCCGGTCCCGACGGCCTCGTTGGCCGCACAGCGCCAGGCGATGAGCAGGGAGTCGGTGATCTCTTTCATCGGGCCGATCCGCCCCAGCTCAAACAGCGGGTGAGCAGGGTGTTAGGTTTGGCTTCCATCGGCCAGAGTATGTAACATCACCGGCTCTGGTGCAATAGGACGATGTGCTATCCCTCGGGCTTGTTCTGGGTGGGCAGGTTGAGCGCGCGGATGCTGTGCCCAGGTCTCATGCCTGCCTCATCCCAGTTGACCGGGAGCTCGGTCCGATCGAGGCCGGTCGTGACTGGGGGACGACTCGGATCCGGTATGTTCCGGCCGGTTCACATCGGCGCACCCGCGGGAGGCGCCTTGGGTGTCCCACCCAGGTTGCCGGGCTTAGCAAAGCGAGCCGTCCCGACGAGTGGTTGAATTCATCTCAGAATGGGAAGCATGCGAAGTCTGGAGCGTCCGGATGTTGAACGTGCCTGCCATGGTATGACGCATGGGTACGTTGTCCCAATGACCTGGGAGGGTGACCAGTGCTATGGTGGACGAAGGTGGAACCGGCAGCCTCCCTTCGAATTCGACTGAGAGAGGGGGATCCAATTTCTGCACCATTCACGGCCTCAGATCGTCAGCCTCGGACCGACATCCTGGGCTTGTGTGCGTGTTGTTCGGGCAAACGGTGGGGAGCCATCTCGGCGTCGACTCGCCGGGGCAGCGGCTCATTCGAAGATTCAATGGCGGTTGGCGGCGGAACATGAACAAACGACTGATCCTGATCGGGATCCTCATTTTGGCGGGCTCTTTGGTCCTGATGTTTGTCGCCCTTAACTACCAGCTCAAGACCATGTTCGGACCCGACCTCAATTCGCTCCCCGCCGCCGGACCATCCGGGAGGCCAAACATCCATATCGTTGTCGTGAGCGGGCGGAGCTGTCAGGCTGGAGCCGCCTGCGTAGACCAGCCCGGTTTGGGCATGTTGCCCGGCAGTGGGCACTTCTGGGGCCCCTATTCTGCAGGGACGACGCTCTACGATAGGCGAGTCTATCTCTTCCCTGGGACGTATACCATCAACACCGGCGCCAGCTTCGCCTTTCCTGGCTTCCCAACCCTCCTCAGAGTGTGCCGATTGTCCAGCGGCGGTGGTGACGTGGCATGCCAGGAGCAGACCGGAAGCTCAGTCAACAGGCTCACCTTCAGCACCGGACCTTCCCTGGTCGGCGGGGCCATGCGCGCTCTTGCCTATCTGACCGGGCTGGGGCTGCTCGGTGGGATGTCCCTGGTCGTCATCGGACTCTTTCAAGCGGTGTCCCAGCGCATCCGAGCACGACACAAAGGCGAACAGGTCGCCGGCTGAATGAAGGCCGCCAGCCCCCTCGCCTTGTTTGCATGAACGATGTGTACCATCAGGAAGGCACGAGCCATCCAGAACACTCCAATCTTGGCGGCAAGATCACTCAGCACCAAGCCAACCAGCTCTGCGAGAGCTCGGGGCAATCATCTGAGGCATCGATCCTCCACATGGATTTGCTCGAGGGGGTCTTCCGATCCATGCTCGAGTGCCGTCTCACGGAGGCGGGTCAGGGGAGTGGGGACCTGATAGATGAAGACATTGACGCCATGATCCACTCTCAGCCTCAGGCTTTGGTCAGTTGACACAGCCAACTGTACGGTTCGCCTGCATCGAGCAGAATGGTGACCATCGATGACCCTCACGCCGCTGGCTCAGGTGGCATTTGATGCGGCGTCCTTGCTGGCGGACCACCCCCCTAGATGGCGTGACCCCAACAAGCGGACGGTGTACAAGATTGCATCGTCGTCTGGTGCGCCGTTTGAGGGCGAGATGATCTATGCACGATGGCCAGCGGCGCCTCTTCCGAATACGGTCCAGCGGTCCGGTGAGGTTGAAGTGCGCCCCGGTGTGTTTGACTATAAGCCTTCGGAGGCTGCGGAGCGCATGCACTGGCATATGAACTTCGCCGACAGAGACCTGTTCGTGGCCTATGGATCGTCCCTCTTGGCCCAGGACGAGTTGCAGGTCGCCGAGCACCCCTTGCTGGGTTCAGTGCGGGAGGCGCTTGTCGCCTTGGGCTTGTCCGCCACCACGGTCGGCCACGATGACAGACCCACCCCCGTCACCATTTCAGGCGTTCAGCGCCGCTGTTGGATTGACACCTCGCCTAACAAGGCACAGGGGCGGCCGTTCGGGCTGTACGGAAACGCCTTCGGGAGGGCCCCGATCGAGGAAATTCGAGTAGCGACCCATGCACTCCATCCTCCGACCTTCAGCAACATCCTGGCCATGGCTGCGCCTTCCGGTGGTAGCGGGATCTACCAGCCCAGAGAGATTCAAACCGTCTTGACGACGGCTTACAGCGGCTTTCTGGCAGCGCGTGAGGCCAGCCAACTCACCGAAACCAAATCATCCATCGTGCCTGTACATACAGGATTCTGGGGCTGCGGTGCCTTTGGCGGCAACCGGGACCTGATGACCATCCTGCAAGTCCTGGCGGCCGACCTGGCCGACGTTGAACTGGTCTTTCATGCCTTTGACGAGGCTGGTTCGGCGACCGCCAATAGAGCCATCGCCTCCTATCAAAGGCTGCGGGAGCAGACGGATGACGTGCCTGGCATGCTGGGATGGCTCACCCGCCAGGGCTACGCATGGGGCAGCCCCGATGGAAACTGAGACTTTGCTCGAATTCCCCCTTGATCGAAGACAAAGACTTCCTTGATGTCTCCGGGAGCAGAATGCCTGCATTGACCACGATTGATCCTGCACGAGTCGAATCTGCCCTGATGGGGTTGGCGGCCGGTGACCGTATCGGCGGGCCGACGGCTATGGCGCTGGCTCTGGGTGAGTGCCTGGTCAGCATCCGCGGCTTCGATCCGGACAAGGTGCTCGAAGCGTATTGGGCATGGTGGCGCCGCGATGGGCGCGATTCGGGCCCCACGGCGGCTGCCGTGTTCCAGGCCATGGATGGAGGCCTGGGGCATCGCGAGTCGATTATGCAGGCGCATCTTCAGTCTGGGGGTCAGTCGGCGGGCTGCAATCCGCTCCACCGCTGTGCACCCCTGGCAGTCGCCGGATTCATCACTGACGATGATCTGCCCGGCGTTGTAAGGGCGGATGCAGCTCTCACGCACCACGATCCCATCGCCGGAGATGTGGCGGCAGCCGGCGCCCTGCTGCTCCGGGGTCTGGTGAAAGGCTTGTCCTGGGTGGATTCGCTGGCTTGGGCCACATCTGCAGGCGGGGCCCGGCTGGCGACTTGGCTCTTCCTCGCAGATGCCCTTCCGAAGCCCGACGGTTACGCCCCTCACGTTCTGCAAGCTGCGATGCACTTTGCCTTCGGATCGGATTCGTTTGCTACCGCGCTTTCAAATACACTGGATTATGCGGGACCGGCCAACTATTCTCCGGTGGTGGTAGGTGCACTGGGTGGGGCCCGTTGGGCCACGTCAAGCATTCCTGAGTCCCTTCGACCAGAACGGTGGGTTGAAGACCGAATGAAGCGCCTAGCCGTCGATCTGGACGCATAGGTCCGGAAAGGGGAACCATTGCTCAGGTTGTTGCCTTGCTTCGACTCGGACGACATGGCCGAAGCCCGCCGACGCGAGCTGAGGCTGCCCCGAGAGCGGTGCGCTTCCCTGGGGATGTCGGCCGTGAGAGCTGCCAGGGAAGGGACCTACACCATCGGCCTGGACCAGCGCGTCGATTGGAGCAGGGAGGTCGAGCGGGCTATCAGGGCCAAGATCAGCATCCCGCCGGATGAAGTCCTTCCGCGCAGTCCTTCCGGGGCATTTGCTGAAACCCGGGTTCAAGTGGCCAACGAAACCACGCTTCTTGCCGGCCTTAGGCTGGTCGAATCCGGCATGCACCCGCTGGCCCTCAACTTCGCCAATGGGGTCTTCGCCGGGGGCGGCTTTCTTGGCGGCGCCAGGGCGCAGGAAGAGGTGTTGTGCCGCTCAAGCGCCCTGCATGCCACGCTGGTCGGCGACCCAATGTACGACGCCCATGGGGCCCGCTCAAGCCACGACTCGACCGACTGGGCGATCTTGTCTCCCGATGTCCCCGTCTTCCGATCCGATGATGGGACAGCGCTCAAGAAACCTTGGCTCTTGAGCTTCATTACCTGTGCCGCGCCCGTGGCCTATGACGTCGGCCAGCCGCGTGCCGGCGACCTGCTTGAGCGAAGGATCCACCGGGTCCTATCCATCGCCACGGCGTATGGGTACGCTGCGCTTGTCCTGGGCGCCTGGGGTTGCGGCGCCTTCGGCAACGATCGGCTAAGGACAGCGCGAGACTTTCGAACGGCGTTGGAGGGCGATTTCGCAGGTGCCTTTTCCGACGTCGTCTTTGCCATCTCGGATTGGTCGCCCGAGCGCAAAACGCTGGGGCCGTTCAGGGATGTTTTTGCCTGATATCCTACCGGAACAGATTGGCTTGGGGGATCCGACACTTCGGTAGGCCCAGGCCAAGCGAAGATTCTGCCGCGCAGCCTGCATTTGACCCAAGGTTTCTAGCGCCGGGTGGCTGTTCCCTGCACCAGGTTGAGGGTCAGGGAAGCCAGCGTCAACTCAATTTGCTGGCCCCACAGCAGATCGATGTGGTCGGCTTCAATCCCATCGCCAAAGGCAATACCGCCGAGTTCCATCTCGCTGGTGATGACCAGCTGGGAATCCCCATCCAACCGGCCTTCGGTCAGCGATGCGCCGGTGGCCAGCGACGGCCAAGCTTCGCGGACGAAGAACGCCAACGAGGGCTCGCACGGAGACGGCAGCTCGATCAGGGAATGACGTTCCTGGTGGATCGAGCGGGCCCATCCGGTGGCGCCGGTGCCGCTGCTGACGATCAGGCCGGACGAAGACTGGCGCTCCTCACGGTCGCCCCAGCGGATCCAGTAGCGGGCCGATTGATGGCTGGCATGGCCGACGAAGATCTCGTTCAGCGCCAGCAGCTGCTGGCCATCGTCGCAAGTCGCCTGCACCATGGCTCGGCGCTCCAGCTGGGCTCGGCCCTCGGCGGCGGCCAACAGCGTCGCCACGCCCCGCTCCGCAGGGTGGGGGACCAGGACGCCCGGGTAGCGCTCTGGGCTGGGGTTGACCCCGACCACCGGCTGTCCGTCCAGGTACTTGGCCACATTGGCCACCAGGCCGTCCTGGCCGACGGCGGCGATCAGATCGTCCGGCTCGAACAGGAATCGGTCCAACTCGTCCCGGGAGATCTGGCTGCGGCGCCAATCGGCCGGCAAGCCGCTTTCGACGATAGCCAGGGCGCGCTGCTGCTGATCATTGGCGGCCACCAGATCGTCCAGCGATTGACCACGGCGCTCGAGAAAGAAGCGCGCCTGCCCCAGCGTGCCGTGCTGCTGGAGCAGGCGGCTGTACTCCGTCGGCCGGGTGACGATCACCACACGAGGCGCGCTGGTGGTGGACACTTCAGCTCTCACTCTCCAGCTTGTCGCGTCCGGCCGTCATTAAGCTGGTCAGCAGCGGCGTAAAGCTATCGGGGGCGAGGCTGAGGTGGTCGATCCGCTCCAGCTTGCCTGCCAGCTGCCGGGCGGCCATCCCCAGGAGTACCTCGGGTTTCATCTCCTGGAAGATCGCCATCCGCTCTCGCTCGGTCTGGTTTCGGGCGGCGCCGGTCAGGCGCTGGCCGTCGGCCTCGGCTTTGCTCTGGACCCTCAGCCGCTCGGCGGCCGCCTGGTTTTCGATCTGGAGGGCTTCAGCTTCATCGGTGACCCGCCGCCGTTCGTTGTGACCGTGCTGTTCAATCAGGTCCTGTTCGCGGCGGGCCAGCTCGATCTGGTTCTGCAGCTCGTTTTCGGCGATCGCTCGCTCCTTTTCGACCGCCAACGCCCGTCGCTCAAAGGCGGCCTGGTCTGCCTGCTGCTGGATTGCCTCGCGGGTGGGCGCCTGGAGGGCCTTCTCCATCTCCGCCGAAGGAGACAACATGGCCAGCCGGACCGTCACCAGTTCGATCCCCATGGCTTCCAGTTCTTCGCTGTTCCGGAGCCCTTTTTCAATCCGCTCCCGCACCTCGGCCAAACCCTCCTGCAGCGCCTGCCGCAGCGGGGTCTCGTTGAGATATTCCAGAGCGAACGTGTGGGCGAACTTGATCATCAGGTCCGCCAGCTGTTCCATCGGCTGGCCCATGTGGCGCCCTTTCCACAAGTCGATGCTGAAATCGAGGCGCTTGGCCAGCCGCTCAGGATCAACAACCCGGTAGGTCAAGGCGCCTTGCACCGACGCTTCCTGGAAATCCAGCGTGCGGCCGTGGATTAAGAAGGATTGCTCCCGGTTGTCGAGCGGGATCTCGGCCAGTGCGCTCGAAAGCGGGTGAAACCAGAACGCCGAGCCGGCGCGGCTGTCGACCAACCGACCGCCTCGATAGCGGAGAATGTGCTGTGAAGGCTCGGCTCGCAGATGTCGCAACACGCCAAAACTACGGATGTCTGCCATGATCCACCTCCTTGGGTTAGATCGCCGATCGCCGGGCGAAGCGGTAGAGCTCGGCCGGCCGGTGGTCGACGTCTTTCTCGTGTTCGCCGGTGGCCTCCAGGTAGCCGGAGTCCAACATGCGGCGTCGAAATGAGTCCTTGTTGAGAGGCCGGCTCAAAATGGTCTCGTGGACTTCCTGAAGCTGGCGCAGGCTGAAACGCGTCGGCAGCAACTGGAACCCGATGGGGACGTAGTCCAGCTTGCCCCGGATCCGCTTGACGGCTGTGCCCAGAATGTCGGCGTGGTCAAACGCCAGTGGAAGCACTTCGCCGTCCGCATCGAGCGCCTGAACGGGACCATCTGTTTCGCCGGACCACTCAACCGACAGTCGAAGCAGGGCGGGCTGCTCTTCCGTCTGAAGCGGCTGCAACCTGCGCCAATCGACCAGGGCGTAATACGCGACGGTGATCACCCGCGTGCGAGGATCGCGCGCCGGCTCACCAAAGGTGTAGAGTTGCTCGAGGAAGACGTCCTGGAGGCCGGTTTCGTCCGCCAGGACGCGCTCCGCCGCCTGGTTCAGTGACTCGTCCATGTGAACGAAACCGCCAGGCAGCGCCCACGAGCCGCGGAACGGCGCTTGGGACCGTTTGATCAGGGTCGCCCAAAGGTGCCCATCGTGAGCGCTTAGCGCCGCCACATCCACGGTCACCGAAGGGTGGGGGAACGCTGATGCGTCGTAGCTTGCTAGAAAGGCCTGTTCTGAACTCTGGGATGCCTGGTCTTCTTCCGCCATGATCTTCGGCTCCTGTCAGGCTTAGATACATCTAGCATATATGTAACACGCATAAAAGTCAAGAGGGGTGGGAATTGGTCCGCAAGCCGGGGTGAGCCTCATCTAGGGTCCCTTGTGTCCTGATTCTGGGGAAGGTCGAGGCCGAACCTCCACCAACCTCACGCCGACCCGCTTCCGGGGCGCCTGACCTCCGCCTCAGTCGGCCGGCGCTCATCACGCCAGATCCGGCGGTTTTCCCCCGACCACCACAAGCCAGTTCACGGGCCCTCGGTCTTGGCTCCATCCAAAGAAAGGCATTTGCTCCGTCTTCAGCTATTCACCCGCCTCCAGCACCCCTGACGCCTTGTGAAGAATGTCACAATCAGTGACCGGCCCCACCAGCGCCGGCCGACACGCCATACCAAAGGCTTGCGGCGTTGCAGATCGGCCAAAAAACCAAGATCTGCTGTAAGATGGGGGCGTCCAATCGCTGGTTGAGCGAATCTGGGGTCCACCTCGTTTGGGGTGGACCCGCCCTTTGGAAGGGCCTTAGGAGGCTGTCCATGCATGTGCGCCGGGGGACGCTCGGTCTCATGGTTGTTGTCGTGGCGGCGGCCTGCTCATCGCCCGCCGCGACCGGAACACCCGCACCTTCATCCACCCCCATCCCGCCGCCACCCGCAACCGCCGCGCCCACGGCCACGGCAAAGCCGCTGGCCGTCGAGCACCGCATTGGGGTACGGGCGGGCAGTTCGGGGATGGAGTTCTACGACCGGGAGACCGGGGACCGCTTCGTGCCGCGCGGCGCCGACTACATCCACTGGGTGTCCAGGCCTTCGCCGGGGCAGGGGGACATTTGGGTCGATGCGCTCTTCAACACCTCCTTCGGCGAGCTGGACCAGGCCGAGGCGGAACTGCAGCAGATGCAGGCGCTGGGGTTCAACACGGTGCGGATGTGGAAGAACGCCTGCTGGGGCGGGGTGGGCGGTTGCATCGGGGATCTGTCCGGAGGCCTGTCGGATGCTTACCTCGACAAAATCACCCGCTTCCTCCGCCTGGCCAAGCAGTACGGAATCTATGTCGTCTTCACCGA
>CAZOTG010000036.1:0-11720 GCA_964582585.1 uncultured Chromatiaceae bacterium
CAGCTCGTTGTATTTCCCGCCGCTGACGGGGACCCATACCGTGGTCGAGCCCACCGTGATCTGGACATACTCCTTGGAATCGAAGCTGGCGTCGTTATTCAGATCGAACGGCGAAACATCTAAACGGGAACCGTTTAGCGCATTCAATTCCATCAACCACGAATCACCGCCGCCGCTGCAGGAATTGGCGTCGGGGATAGTGGTGGTGAAGATGATCCGCCCATTGCGCAGCAGCGGCTGATTGACTACCCGCTCGCCCTCGGCGCCGGCCACCGGAGAAGTCAGGTCGAGATACCAGCCCAATTTGGTGGGGGGAGACGAGGCGTAGTCATTGTCGCTGGTCACCCGCAGCGGCGTACTGGGGCTGGAGCCGTCCTGCAGGGTATAGTTTCCCTCGAAGAGGATGGTCTGTTGCAGGAGTTCACTCCGATCGGTCACCGTAGTCTTGCCGTCATTCTTATCCCAGATACCGTACAAGGTCTGAGTCGATAGATCATTGACATCGGTGGACTCCAAATACCTCCCGGTACCAAAGTTGATCATATAACCCTGTCTTTCGGGTCCCAGCCCCACCGTTACCCGGCTGGTAATGGATTGGGCATTGGCAGCGGGACAAGGATTCGCAGCTACGCCACAAGCCGTGAACAGCGGCGCGGGCTTGCCCTTCGACGTGAACGTGATACCCCATGAATTTGTACTCGAGGATGAGACGTCGAATTTCCATAAATTGCCGAACAGGTCGCCGGCATAGATATAGTCGATAATACCGTCCTGAGTGACATCCACCGGGGTCACGGTGGCGAGGCCGTTGGGGCGCGACGCCCCCGTCGGGTCCTCGGCGGTGCCGACCTCCGTGCTGATCTTTTTGATCAGGGCGCCGGTCTGGATATTCACGATATAGAGCGCCGCGTCACCCGTGCTGCTGGTATGAGCGTCGGACTGCGTGCTGTTATAACCGTTGCCGAAGACGGCGGCCCAGGCACCGTTCGCCATCCTGACGATATTGGGACGGCTGAAGGTATAGCCCAGATCGGCGTCATCGGCGTCGGTGTACTCCCACAACACCAGCGAACTGGCATTGCTCTCTGAAAATGAACCGGGATCGGTGACATTCAAGGCGTAAATACCTTGACCGCCGCTATTGAGTCCGCCGACCAAGATGGTATGCCAGGCGCCGCTGTAAAAGGCGTCCCCTATGGTCGGGGTACCATCCACGAAGTAGAGATGGCTGTAGGAAGGTGAAGTCAGTTTGCTCAGATTGTCATAGACGGAACTCGGCACATAGGCGATCTTTTCTGCGCCGTTCACAGCATTGAAACCGTGCAACATGCCGTCATTGGCGCCCACATAGACCATGGGGGTGCGGCTGGCCTTCGATGACACGAAGCTCGAGTAGGCCACGGATTCCAGGTCATCCGTATAACCGAAGTCCTCATCGGAAACATACTGGGGCGAGGAACCGATGATGTCTCCCAGCTTGGTACCCGGGCGGTCGCGGAAGCTACCGCCGTTGCTTTCTTCATTGCTGCCGTCGCCGCGCAGGTAATCCAGGCGGTTAGATCCCAAGCCATCGGCAGTACCGCTGATATTGGTATTCAAGGCGGTCTGTTCGCCGCTGCTGAGCGATGTCCACCGGAACGATATCCCCGTCGATCCGTCATGGCTTAGGATGACCCTGCTCGAGGCGGAAGGGAGCAGCACACCCGCCTCCCAGTCCACGGCGCCTACCGCACCGGCGGAGATAGCTCTCGCCTGTAAAAACCCTTCCCAGGTATAGCTGTTGAACTTGGCCTGATAGAGCTTGGTCAGGGTGCTGATGGATCCGGAGTCCAAGGACACCGCGGCCAGCGAGGACACCCGGTTGGAAATGTCCTGGAGGGCATTGCGCAGGGCGGTCACCACTTCGACAGGATTCTTGGCGGAGATGAATGTCCCCTTGGAATTGTAGGCGACATGCCACAGGTCATCGATCTTTTCCGGGCAGTCCGTACAGGATGCCGGGTCTCCCCAGTCACCGTCTTCGGCCAGTGCCGGGTTGGGCCAGCCGTCGGCATCGGTATCCACCAGATTCCCCTGCACGCCGAAGGCGACGCCGTAGGTCACCATGTGCTGCCAGGTCGCCGGATCCTTGGCGTCCGGTATCACGTCATTGGAAAAGCCGCTTAAATCCTTTTCGTAATAATAGCGGGCAACGTCGGCCAGGGTCTTGCTGACGCCATCGCCGTCGACGTCGCTGATACTGCCACTGCTGAATGAGCCGTTCCAATAGCCATCCGTGAACAGGATGGTGAAACACTTCTGACAGGCATTGATGATGGGATCGGTCTTGCCGGAAAGATTCCCGTCGAAATACTCCCCGACATTTTGCAATCCACTCCGCAAGGGCGTGCCGGATGCCGTCCAATCGTAGGCGAACAGGTTGGTCAACAATGTAGTGTTGTAAGTACTGTAATCGGTGGCGCTGGCGGGCGGCACTTCCTGAAACAGCGTGCTGCTGTGATTGATCACGCTCAGGCCATAGCGGAAGCCGGGATTTTCGTCGATCACCGCGGCCACCGCGGCCTTGGCGATAAAGGAACGCCGGCGGTAATACTGATACCAGTTGGCGATGCTCTGTTGGATCTGCGCCACCGTATGGCCATAGGGATCGGTGGCCGAGCCGGAGAGGGTGGCAGTGGTGGTGGTGGGATTCATTCCGCTGGAATCCGGCGCATAAGTGGTGGTCACGATCGTGATCGAACTGCCGTTGACGGTATACTGGATATGCTTGTCCCACAGGTCCACGATGCCATTCGGCCCGTCCGTCTTATTGATATTGGTCCCGCGGCGCGGCCTGCCGTCGGCGGGTTCGAATCCCTTGTCATCCACCCACACCTCATAGACGAATCCCGTCAAGTCGCGCGTCTCCGTGTAACCCGACTCGCCTTCACGGGGATTGCTGCGCGCCGCGGTAAAGCTGGCGTCGGCGCAATAGGCGCCGCTGGTCATGCACGGCCCCTTCCATGGCGTATAGGTCTGACTTGGGTCGAAATAGATGGTGTTCAGCGACGAGGATAATATCCGCCAATCCAGCTCATACGGCAGGTTGGTCGTATAGCCCAGCGCACCGCAGCCTATCAGTTCAACCCCGCTGCAGCCGGAACCATAATTAAGATTATCGCTGGCGTCAAAAATATAATAGTACGTGTTATTCCGATAGCTCGTACTCGTCCTTTGACGGTGGCTATCCCAAGTTCCAGAATCATTGTAGGAACCGCCATCAGAACTCTGGGTACCAGAATTACCAATTAGCGTCTCATCGGAGTTATAGGCCTGCCATGTCCAGTGCTTCTGGGTCATGATCTCCCAATCCATGGAACCCGAATCGTCGATCTCGAAGAAGACATTGGGGTCGACGGAGGTCGCCGTGGAAAGCGGCGTGGTGCTGAGATTCAGGGTGCCTGCCTCGACCAAGCCCAAACCCGATATCAGCCATAAGGCCGCCACCAGGAACAGGAAGCGCTGTTGTATTGTTGTGCATGACATGGCCGTTCTCCACATAAGGGTTCGGCGTCCCGGCCGCTCAGTTAAACCTTTTCACGAAGGTAGTTTGCAAAATGACTTGGGCATCGTCCGAGCCGCCCGTACCGTGGGCGGTGACGCGATAGATGCTCTTGCCCGTCGCAGGGTTCTGTCCCATATCCAGGGTGTCCGGGACGAAGGATTGCGCCTCCAGGATATAATAAGGTTCGGTTTTCACGTCGCTGATGCTTTTACTGTACTCCCTCCCATTGCTCACCCACCAACTCTGCGACTGACTGGAAAGATCGGGCAATACGTTCAAGGCCCATACATCGCAAGGCGGCGAGCCGCAGGCGGTGGTTTCGGCCGGTTGCGCACCTAACACAGCGAGCCAGGCCTCGCCTTCTTCCAGGGCCGCCTCCGCCGCCTGCAACGCCATATTCTTGTCACGCATGTTCCCGGCCATCTTTTCTTCCAGGGATGTGGTGCTCATGGCCGTCACGCCTATCAAGGTCATGATCAGCAGCAGCAAGAGACTGATCACCAATACGGCCCCTTGCTGGTGACGACCCGGCACACGGGTCGTGGCTGCTCCGATTCGCGGCAGATTGGTATACTCGTCGCTTCTCATAGCACTCTGTTCCGTATCGCGACCGTGGTCGAAAAATTGTGGCTGACGCGGCCGCCTGCGTTCACCGCGGTATTGGCCGCCGCCGTCTGGATGGTCAGTTGCACGCGCACGCTGTAAACATTGTTGAAATTAGTCACGTTGTCGGCGGTCACATAGCGGTCAACCGATTTATCGTTGTTCATATCTTCCCCGTAAAGAAACTGTAAGTCTGAGACGTCGTCGACTATTTCCTGATTCGTACCGTTTTCACTGCGCCACAAGGCCGGTTGGCCGTCGGATCCCGCCGCGATGGTATAGGTAATCTCCTTCACATATAAAAGGGAGGCGTCCCCTCTATAAACCTTCGACAGATTGGTGGCATTGCCGGGGGTACCCGTACCGGAGTTATGGTCGACGGTCCCGGTACCACTGGGATTGTTGTTGGTGATTTGGAAGACGTCACCGCCGATGCAATCGCTGATGAGCAAAATATCACCCGGATTCAGGTTATTCGGAATATTTACCTTCAGAGCCGTAGATGGCAGGGGACTGTATTTTCCGGACCCGCCGTTGGGCTGTGGGGTGATCCCCGAGGAGCCGTCGGCACCGCGCAGTGTGATCGAATCCGGCGCGCCGCTGCCGCCCTCGGTCCCGCCGACACTCCCCGAGGTAAAGTCGATATACCCCGAGCCGGCATTCAAATTGTTCTGCACATTGTCCGGATTCGGCTGACAGCCCCAGTAACCGGCCATGCGGATATCGTTGGCCATGAACCCGAGGCCCAGGCGGCCGCTCTCCTGCACCCGTGACAACGCCTCTTCGATCCGGTAGGTCTGCTTGCTGTTGACAAAGATCTGGATGATCCCCGCGGTGAGTATCAAGCCGATGGTGATCGCCACCATCATTTCCACCAAGGTCAAACCACGCTGAAGGCGAAGATTACATTGTGACAGGGCGCCGTGTTTCATAGCTGGCTACTCACGGTAAAACATTTGAGAGCGCCGCTACCACACACCAGACTGCCCGAACCATTGCGCTCGTCGTCCCACATCACGGTCACGGTAAACACGGAACCGTGACCGGCGCCCGTGACCTTCCCGTTGCCGGCGGGTAGCTGGGTGGCCAGTTCCTGTTGCCAGTCATACATATCGTACTGTGCCATCTGCGACGAACTGCAGGTAATGGAATCGCACCCCGGGTTGCTATAAGGACCCGCTGTGGTATCGATGGCGTTGTAATTGCCGTTTAGTAGACCGGCCGTATTCGCGCGTATGCGATCGATCATGTCGTAGGCCAAGGCGGTGGCTTGGCTGCGCAGATAGGCGCTGTGATTGCTGCGTTGGCCGAAGGCCTGCAGGCTGGCGATGCCCAGCAAACCTATGGACAGCACCACCACCGCTATCAAGACCTCCAACAAGGTGAAACCGCGACTTTTAGGGATGGTGCTCATGATGTTTAGACATTACTCATAGTGGTGTTTACGGCGTACAGCTTGTCGCTGCGCTACTGGTCGCACTCGTGGCGCTCACCCGGCCGGTGGCGCTGATCTGTATGCCCTTCGCCTCATTGACGAAACCCCGGTCATCGCACAATGCCAACACGCCCGATTGGGTGGCGCTGGGAGATCCGCCGATCTGTCGGGTCGCGCCGGTCGACACATAGGAGACATAAGCAGCCAGCGCGGCGTCACCCTTTAAGGTCACATTACCCTCTAAGCCGTCATGCACGCGAAGCACATTGGTCGCGGGATTGCTGACGACCCCGTCGTCGTTGACATCGACGAAGACGATCCAACCCTGATCCCAACTTCCGGACCCGGCGCAGCTGACCTGATCGCTGCTCTTGCACAGGGTCACCCTGTCGCCGCGCCTGATGGCCTCGCTGCGCGCCAGATTCAAGGCGGTCACGAAATCATTCGCCTGGGTTATCAGGCGATTATTCTTTACAAATGTGGTGAAGCTCGGTATCGCCAGGGTCACCAGGATCGCCGCCTCCGCGAGGGTTATCATGAGCTCGACGAGCGTAAACCCCTTATTACGAAGGGAGAAACCAACATCGGTTGCGAGGGTTTGGCGCGGCATGTTCATACCTTAAAAATATCGGCAGTAATGTCCCGGAACTTTAGGGGACACACGGTTCTTTCCGAGGGTAAATTTATATTTATTAGAGAATGTTAACTGTGAAGTAGGTCTCATTTTCCGCCGTTGCCGTCTCCGAAAGACGACAGTTCTCCGGCAACACGCCACGACCCATAGCGACGCCTACCTTTAATAAAATTCTCTGCGGAACCGACATATTAGATAGACAGCGGGCCTTTCCGGCCCGGCTAGCGACCTGGGTTAAGGGAAGCCAAAGTGAGCACCACTCCGTCCCAAAAGAAAACCGGATTACTGCTGGCGGGCGGCGGCGCCCGCGCCGCTTATCAAGTGGGTGTGCTCAAGGCCGTCTCCACCATGCTGCCGCGCAAGGCACCCAACCCCTTTCAGGTCATTAGCGGCACCTCCGCCGGCGCCATTAACGGCACGGCCTTGGCCATTTATTCGTCCAACTTTCACACCGCGATCCATCGCCTGGTCAGCGTCTGGGAGAATTTTCATGCGGAACGGGTGTTTCGCACCGACCCCTTGGGGGTGGCGCTGACCGGTACACGCTGGCTGGCCGCCATGATGTTCGGCGGTCTCGGCAGGTACAATCCCCACTCCTTGCTCGACCGCACCCCGCTCTGCGAATTGCTGCAGTCGCGCCTGGCGTTCGATCGCATCCAGGCCGCCATCGATGAGGGGCATCTGCATGCCCTGGGCATTACCTGTTCCGGTTATAACTCGGGACAATCGGTGACTTTCTACCAGGGTTCGCCGCTGATTCCGCCATGGCGCCGCGCGCGGCGCATCGGCGCCCCCACCAAGATCGGCCTGCCGCACATTCTGGCGTCTTCCGCCATCCCGCTGGTCTTTTCCGCGGTCAAAATCAATCGTGAATATTTCGGGGACGGTTCCATGCGACAGATCGCCCCCATCAGCCCCGCCCTGCATATGGGCGCGGAGCGCTTGTTGATCGTGGGCGCCCGCAATGAGCCTGATGATCCGACACGCCTCAAAAACGAGGAATACCCCTCGGTGGCACAGATCGCCGGCCATGTCCTCAACAGTATCTTTCTCGATTCCTTGGAAGCGGATCTGGAACGCTTGGGGCGGGTCAACAAGACCGTAAGCCTCATCCCCTCCCACCACCTCACGGAGGGAAATACCAGCCTGCGTCACGTGGACTCTCTGGTGGTCGCCCCCAGCCAGGAACTGGACGACATCGCCGCCAAACATGCCAGGCTGTTGCCGCGCACCTTACGCTTTCTGCTCAAGCGCATCGGCGCCATGAATCCCAACGGCGCCAATCTCGTCAGCTATCTGTTGTTCGAACAGGAATACTGCCGGGAGCTGATATCCCTGGGCTACCACGACACCCTGGCGCGCAAGGAAGAGATACTGGCGTTTCTGGAGATATCGCAGCAGTCGGCGGCCGAGGACGACGCCGCCTAGGACCCTGTCCGAGTATCTGCGCGTAGCGAGATGAGTGGGGTTTCAGGACTACAAACGATCGCGCAGGTCGCGCCAGGCAAATCCCGACAATGGTCCGTCAATGTCGCGGGTGAGGGCCATCACCTTGAACAATTCGCCCATTTCATGGGGCAGGGTCAGCTTCTTGACTTGCTGCGCCCAACGCAGGCGGGTCATGTCATCGGGGGCGTCATTGATCTCCTCGGTGATCCCGGTGGCCAATAGAAAGGCGCCCTGGGTGGTATAGCCCGCCACCTGCAAACCGGCTGCATGGCCCGCCTCCGCCATGGCGGTGAAATCCACATGGGCGGTGATGTCCTGCAGCCCCACCAGGATCAGCGGATCATCATGGGCGCGATGGCGGTAATGACACATCAAGGTGCCGGCGCTGCGTTGCGGGTGATAATATTCGCGACGGGGAAACCCGTAATCAATGAGCAACACCATCCCCGCCGCCAGGCAATCGCCGACGCTGCGCACCCACGCCTCCCCCGCCAGATTGACTTCGGAATTGTAACCGGCGGCCAGATCACCCTCGCGCCGCAACGCGGTGATGCGCTCCGTGAGAGCCTCGCCGCCCAGCGGGCCCAGACACCACCGCCAATGGTCGCCCTCGCGCTGCACATAGCGCTCCGCCGCGCCTTCCGCCGTGAGCGTGAAACAGTGTACCGGCAAGGCGTCCAACAATTCATTGGCCAGTACCACGCCGCGAAAGCCGGGATCGGGCAATCGCTGCAGCCATACGATGCGGTCCTGCAACCGCGGCAGCCGCTCTTGCAGCAAGGCCTGCTGGCGTGCCCGCAACTCGCCGCTGCGCTCGAGGATAAAATAGCGATTGGGCAGGGCATCGCCGTCGGCCAGCGCCTCCAGCAGATCGGCGGCCATCACCCCGCTGCCCGCCCCCACCTCCAGTACATCGCCGCCGCCCAGGGCGGTCAATACCGGCTCCACTTGCCGCGCCAGACAGCGCGCGAACAACGGCGACCACTCCGGCGCGGTGATGAAATCGCCTTCCGCCCCCAACTTGTAAGAACCGCCGCTGTAATAGCCCAGGCCCGGCGCATACAGCGCCAACTCCATGAAGCGGGCGAAGCTGAGACGGCCGCCGGCCGCCGCTGCCTCTTCGGTGATCAGCTGTTGCAGGCGGGCGCTGTGTTGCTGTGCCTCGGGATCTGGCAGCGGCAAACCGGCGAGCATACCCTGTGCTTGAAAACGGCTGTCATCACTCATGTCAATTTCGTTTTTCGGCGCAGTGCGCTACAGTGAACGTCCCCAATGACCAGCGGATACCTCATGCCGGATCATCATACACTGTCGGGAAAAGTGGCGCTCATCACCGGCGCGGCGCACCGCGTCGGCGCCGTCATCGCCCGCACCCTGCACGGCCACGGCATGAATATCGTTATCCATTACCGCCACTCCCGCGCCGCCGCCGAAGGGCTGCAGAGCGAACTGCAGGCGCAGCGCCCCGACTCGGTACAACTCATTCAAGGGGACTTGCTGGATACCGCTTGCCTGCCCAAACTCATTCACGAGTCTTATCACTGGCAGGGGCGCCTCGACGCGCTCATCAATAACGCCTCCAGCTTCTACCCCACCCCGACGGAAGACGTCAGCGAAGCACAATGGGAAGAGCTGCTGGGCAGCAACCTCAAGGCGCCGTTTTTTCTCGCCCAGGCGGCGGCGCCCTTTCTTCGCCAAGGGCAAGGCTGCATCGTCAACATCGTGGACATCCACGCCGAACGCCCCCTCAAAGGCTATCCGGTGTATAGCATCGCCAAGGCGGGGCTGGTGATGCTCACCAAGACCCTGGCGCGGGAACTGGCCCCCGAGATCCGGGTGAACGCCGTGGCACCCGGCGCCATCCTGTGGCCGGAACATGACGCCGGTGAAGCGACCCGCCAGCACATCATCGCCCGCACCGCCTTGAAGCGCCAGGGCGACCCTCATGATGTGGCGCGCGCCGTTGCCTTTCTCATCAGGGAGGCGGAATACATGACCGGGCAGGTGCTGACGGTGGACGGCGGGCGATCATTGAGCAATTAGCGCCGCCTGTTTTCGCGGCCGTTGAGGGATGAACGAATATCGCTTCACTCCAAATCCATTGCCACCGGCCACATGGGCTGGCTGTCCTTGTCGAATTCCAGCCACAGTTCGGAGAAGCGGCGTCCACTGAGCGGGTGCCTCATCTCGCCGGCGATTTCCGCCAGCGGACCAAGCACGAAGGCGTAGCGGGTGATCTCCTCGCGGGGCAGTTTGATGCCCTCATCCGCCGTCACCACCTCCCCATAGAGCAATAAATCCAAGTCCAGGGTTCGGGAACTGAATCGCGGCGCGGCGCGATCGCGGCCGTGGCACCGCTCGATATCGCGCAGACTATCGGCCACCACGCGCACTCCTTCCTCGCTGTCGAAGGCCGTCACCAGGTTGAAAAAGTGGTCGCCGGCAAAACCCACCGCCTCGCTCTCATAGACCCGCGACAGGGTGAGCGGCCCGAAGCGCTCCCGCAACGCCGCCACACCGGCGCATACATTCCGTTCGCGTTCGATATTGCTGCCGAGGCTCACATAGACCCGCGCCATATCAACTCCGCATCCCGCGCTCGATGATGACCCCCACATCGCGGGCGCCACGCACCGCACCCTGCTTATTGACCCGCAGCCGCAACCACGGCACCTCAAACTCCGTGAGTACCAGTTCCGCCACCCGCTCGGCCAGGGTTTCCACTAATTGAAACTCGCTGTGCCCCACAAATTCGATCAAACGCTTGGCTACTGCCTTGTAATTAAGCGTGTCGGCGAGGTCGTCACTGGCGGCGGCACGACGGATGTCGGTGGCCATCTCCAGATCGAGGATCACTGTCTGCCGCACCCGGCGCTCCCAATCGAACACCCCGATCACGGTATCGATCCGCAGATCGTGTAGATATATAATGTCCATGACTTGCCTTAGACGAACCTGAGAGCAACACTATAAGTGTAATGCCCGCCGGTTTAAAGCGGCGTATAATGCACCGCCACAAGGTTCCCTGAATAACAAAGCGAATCCCGACAGCCCCATGATCAGCCCCCTCATCCTGGCCCTCGGCGCCTACCTGCTCGGTTCACTGTCCGCCGCCATCATCCTCTGCAAATTGCTGGGGCTGCCCGATCCCCGCACCCAGGGCTCGCGCAATCCCGGCGCCACCAACGTGCTGCGTATCGCCGGGAAAAAGACTGCGGCACTGGTGTTGCTGGGCGATATGTTGAAGGGCCTGATCCCGGTGGTGGTGGCCCGCGCCCTGGATGCGGAGCCGCATATCGTGGCGGCGGTAGGACTCGCCGCCTTTCTCGGCCATCTCTATCCGCTCTTTTTCGGCTTTCACGGCGGCAAGGGGGTGGCAACGGCCCTGGGCGTGTTGCTGGGATCGATCTGGCCGGTGGCGCTGGCGACCGCGGCCACCTGGCTGCTCATGGCCAAGGTATTCCGCATCTCGTCGCTGGCCGCGATCGCCGCAGCGGCCGCAGCGCCGTTCTACGCCTGGCTCTTTGCGGAATCCACGCCCTTGCTGGTGATGGTGTGCGTCATCAGCATCATGTTATTGTGGCGACACCGCACCAACATTCAACGCCTGCTCGGCGGCGCCGAAGGCAAGATCGGCGGATGAACCCGACGCCGGGCGCTTGACGCCCCTTCAACAGGAGACCAGTCGATGCAAATCTGGGTCGACGCCGACGCCTGCCCCAAGCTCATAAAGGAAATTCTGTTTCGGGCCGCCGAACGTGCCGCGGTGCCCGTCATCCTGGTCGCCAACAAACCGCTGAGGGTGCCGCCCTCGCCCTATCTCAAAACCATCCAAGTGCCGGCCGGTTTCGACGTGGCCGACAAACAAATCGTCCTGGATCTGCAAGCGGGTGATCTGGTCATCACCGCCGACATCCCCCTCGCCGCCGAGGTGATCGAAAAGGGCGGCCTTGCGCTCAATCCGCGCGGGGAGCTTTATACCAAGGACAATATTCGCGAACGGCTGGCGATGCGCAATCTTCTCGAAGAATTGCGCAGCAGCGGCGCGGTCAGCG
>CAZOTG010000037.1:0-11543 GCA_964582585.1 uncultured Chromatiaceae bacterium
ATTTGATGATGTCCTGCTAACCATGGTGCAAAAGGGCGCCTCCGACCTGTTCATCACGGCGGGATCGGTGCCCAGCCTCAAGATTCACGGTACCTTGGAGAAGCTCGCCTACCCCGCGTTGTCGCCGGAACAGGCCAAGGCCTTGGCCTATTCAATCATGAGTGGCACCCAGCAGGCCGATTTCGAGGCCACTCACGAGTGTGACTTCGCCTTGCAGCGCCCCGGGATGGGCCGGTTCCGGGTTAACGTCTTTCAGCACCAGAACCATGTGGGCATGGTGTTGCGCCGTATCGAAACCCGTATTCCACGGTTTCACGAATTGCGTTTGCCGCCCATGCTCGAAGAGCTGAGCATGGCCAAGCGCGGTTTGGTGTTGATGGTCGGGGCGACGGCTATGGGTAAATCCACCACCCTGGCCGCCCTGGTGGGGCACCGCAATCGTAATAGTTGCGGACATATCGTTTGCATTGAAGATCCCATTGAATTTATCCACCGGCCCGAAGGCTGTATCGTTACCCAGCGTGAGGTGGGCATCGATACCGACTCTTTCGAGTCCGCCCTCAAGAATGCCTTGCGTCAGGCTCCCGATGTGATTCTGGTGGGTGAGATTCGCAGCCGCGAGGCCATGGAACTGGCCATGGCCTTCGCGGAGACCGGTCATTTGTGTCTCGCCAGCTTGCATGCCAGCAATGCGGCGCAGGCCCTGGACCGTGTGGCGCACTTTTTCCCGCGCGACCGCCGCGATCATCTGTTGCTGGATCTTTCCTTGAACCTGAAGGCCATCCTGGCGCAGCGCCTCATCCCGCGCTCCGACGGCAGTGGCCGGCGCGTGGCCCTGGAGATATTGCTGAATAGCCCGCTCGCCGCGGACGTCATTCGTCGCGGCGATACCCATCTGTTGAAGGACATTATGCAGCGTTCCACGGAGCAGGGAATGCGCACCTTCGATCACGCCATCTACGAGCTCTATAGTCAGGGTGAGATCAGCTATGAAGAGGCCCTGAAAAACGCCGAATCCACCAACGAGTTGCGCTTGATGGTAAAGCTGGGCAAGAACATGGACCCGCACAAGTTAGCCGATGAACTGGAGAATGTGGGTTTGCATCCGGATGACGAGAAACTGCTTTTCAGCAGGCTCGAGAAAAAGGTGTGAAGTAAGACGGAAGTTTCGAGTTTGTACTTTGTAGAGCCTGGTACACGTAACGCTGCCAGGTGACTTATTCCTCCGTTTTTCGTTCGAAGACAATCTCACCGTTGAAGATGGTCATCACCGCGCGGCCCTTGAACTGCCAGCCGCCGAAGGGCGTGTTGCGGCCGCGGCTCAGCATGTGTTCCGGTATCAGTTCCCAATCCTCGTCCGGATTGAATAGACACACGTCTGCGGCGGCGCCGACGCCCAGGGCGCCGCTCTCCAGGCCCAACAGGCGGGCCGGCTGCTGGGTGAGGCGGGCGATGATCTTTGGCAGGCTCATCACGCCATCCGCCGCCAGTCGCAGGCTGAGGGGCAGCAAGGTCTCCAAGGCGGAGATCCCCGGCGCGGTGGCGGCGAAGGGTGCGAATTTGGCGTCTGCCTCGTGGGGCTGGTGATCGGAGCAGATGGCCTGCAGCGTCCCCTTGGCGAGACCCGCGCGCAGGCCGTCGCGATCGCGCTGGGTGCGCAGCGGCGGTAACACATGACACTGGCTGTTGAAGTCGCTGACGTCGATCTCGGTGAGGTGCAGTTGATGAGCGCTGACATCGGCACTCACCGGCAGGCCGTCGTATTGGGCGCGCGCCACCATGCGCACCGCCTGTGCCGTGGACAGGCGGCAGAAATGGGCGCGTACCCCGGTCTGTTGCACCAGGGCCAGGTCGCGGGCCACCGCCACGGTCTCTGCCGCCTCGGGGATGCCTGCCAGCCCCAGGCGACTGGCCACCTGGCCCTCGTGCACGCAGCCGTGATTGCTGAGCCAGGGATCGTCTGCATGGAGAAACACGGTCATATCGTGGGTGGCGGCGTATTCCATGGCGCGGCGCATCACCATGGTATTGGCGACGGGGCGGAGGGCGTTGCTGATACCGACGCAGCCGGCCGCCTTTAAGGCCCCCATCTCGCTGAGCTGGCTGCCCTCCAGGCCGTGGGTCAGGGCGCCCAGGGTCAGGACCCGCGCCTTGCCGGCGGCCCGGGCGCGCTGCTGGATGAGATTGGCCACCGCCGGGGTGTCGATCACCGGATCGGTGTCCGGAGGACAGACCAGGGTGGTGATGCCGGCGGCGGCCGCGGCGGCGGTCTCGCTGGCGATGGTGGCCTTGTGCTCCTGGCCCGGTTCGCGCAGGTGGGCGCAGAGATCGATGAGGCCCGGGCACACCACCAGGCCGGCGGCGTCGATGGTGCGTTCGGTGCGAAATTCGGAAGGGGCGGCGCCCGCCGCCACGATGCGGCCGTCTGCGATCCACAGGTCCTGGACCGCATCCACCTGGTTGGCGGGGTCGATCACCCGGCCGTTGCGAATATGCAGCCGCGTCATGCGTTCTTCCCTTCAACAGCTACCAAGGGTGTGCTGCCCATGGCCATGGCCATCACCGCCATACGCACCGCGATGCCGTGGGTGACCTGCTGCAGGATCACCGAGCGTGGGCCGTCGGCCACTTCGGAGGCGATCTCCACCCCGCGGTTGATGGGGCCGGGATGCATGATGGTGACGTCGGGTTTGGCCAACGCCAGTTTTTCCTCGGTGATCCCATAGAGCTGGAAGTATTCATGTTCGCTGGGCAGCATCGCCCCTTGCATGCGCTCGTGTTGCAGGCGCAGGGCGATCACCACGTCGGCGTCGCGCAGTCCCTGGCGCAGATCGTGATAGACATGTACGCCCAGGGTTTCCACCTCGTTGGGGAGGAGCGTCTTGGGGGCGATGACCCGCACCTCATTGACGCCCAGGGTGGTGAGGGCGTTGATCTGAGAGCGCGCCACCCGCGAGTGCAGGACGTCGCCGACGATGGCCACGGTCAGGGGCGCGAACTCGCCCTTGACGCGGCGGATGGTGAACATGTCGAGCATGGCCTGGGTGGGATGGGCGTGGCGTCCGTCACCGGCGTTGATCACATGCACATGGGGCAGGACATGCTCGGCGATGAACTGGGCGGCGCCGCTGTCGGCGTGGCGAACCACGAACATGTCGCAATACATCGCTTCCAGGTTCTGCAGGGTGTCCAGCAGGGTTTCCCCCTTCACCGTGGAAGAGACGTTGATATTGACGTTGAGCACGTCCGCGGACAGGCGTTTTGCCGCCAGTTCGAAGGTGACGCGGGTGCGGGTGCTGGCCTCGAAGAACAGGTTGACGATGGTCTTGCCGCGCAGCAGGGGCACCTTCTTGATCGTTTGTTCGGTCACCCCGGCGAAGGATTCGGCGAGATCGAGAATATCCACCAATACGGACCGTTTGAGGCCCTCAATGCTGAGGAAGTGGCGCAGGCGCCCTTGGTCATCGAGTTGGATATTGCGCGGCATGATGCGGATGCCTTATTCCCTGTCTTTTATCGTGATCGTCGCCCGCCTCCGGCGGCGCATTTTCCTCCGAGTCCCGCGCCGGTTCAAGGTGTTTGTTTGACGCTCAGCGCCAAGGGCGCCGGGCCCGTCAGTTTAACCTGTTCGTGGGCCGATAAGCTCATGGCGGAGCCCACCACATCCGCCTGAATCGGTAATTCCCGCCCGCCGCGGTCTACCAGCACCGCCAGGATCACGGAATCGGGGCGGCCGTAATCGAAGATTTCGTTGAGGGCGGCGCGGATGGTGCGCCCAGTGTAGAGCACATCGTCCACCAGGATGATATGGCGGCCGTCCACCGTGAACGGTAGATGCGAGGGGCGTACAGCGGGATTGAGGCCGATGCGGGTGAAGTCGTCTCGGTAGAACGAGATGTCCAGCTTGCCCAGCGGTCCCTGCAATTTCAGCAGTTGATGCAGGCGTTCTGCCACCCACACCCCGCCGCTGTGGATGCCGATCATCAGGGGATCCACGGCGTCGCGCGCATCGAGTTGCTTGCGCAGCTCTGCGCTCATGGTGTTCAGCATTTGCTCGACGTCGTAGGTCATGGCTCAGCGTTTATCGTTCTGATGAGACAGCCAGGTTTCCAGGATGACCTGGGCGGCAATGCGGTCCAGTTGTTCCTTGGCGGCCTGGCTGTGGGGGGCGCTACGGCCGCCGGCGCCCACGGCAGCTCCATATAATTCTTTTGACCCTCTCCCCCTCTCCCTCCGGGAGAGGGCAGGGGTGAGGGTCAAGTGCTGCGCCTCATGGGACGACAGGCGCTCGTCGATCAGGTCCACCGGCAGGGCGAAACGCGCGCGCAGCTGCTCGGCGAATTCGTGCACCGTCGCCGCCAGGGCATGTTCGCTGCCGTCCATGTTGACGGGCAGTCCCACCACCAATTGCACCGGCTGCCAGCTTGCGATGAGGCGGCCGATGGCCTCCCAGTCCGGTTGTTCATTGTTGACCCGCAGGGTGGTGAGGGGCCGGGCGTTGCCGGTGAGGGTTTGTCCTACCGCTACGCCGATACGCTTGGTGCCGAAGTCGAAGCCGAGGAGGGTGCCGTGGTTCATGCGTGGCCGATCTGGTCGGAGATCTGGTTGATGTCGACGCCCATCAAGGCCGCGGCAGCTTCCCAGCGTTGTTCCCAAGGGGTGTCGAAGATGATGCGGGTGTCGGCCGGCCCACACAGCCAGGCGTTGTCCGCCAATTCCTGTTCCAACTGGCCCGCGCCCCAGCCGGCATAGCCCAGGGCCACCAGGGTCTGATGCGGTCCGTCGCCGCTGGCGATATTTTCCAATATGTCCTTGGAGGTGGTGATCGCCAGTTCGTCATTGATGCGCAGCATGCTGTCCCACTGGCCGGCGGGGTTGTGGAGCACGAAACCGCGATCGGTCTGTACCGGACCGCCCATATAGACCGGGCGCAGGGCGATGGCGCTGTCCTTGGGGTCGATGTTCATATGACTGAGGACCTCGCCCAGGGTGAGGTCCAAGGGCCGGTTGATGATAATGCCCATGGCGCCCTGGTCGTTGTGCTCGCAGATGAAGGTGACCGACCCGTGAAAATTGGGGTCCTCGAGCGCGGGCATGGCGATCAGGAATTGATTGGTGAGGGAAAGGTTTTCGGTCATGACCGTAATCTTCCTCGAATCCGCCGCGGCTGACAAGCTGCGTTATCGGTACGGCGTTTCCCAGGCTTACATCCCGGAGGAGAAGCTGTTGTCGTTCTGGAACTGCCAGGTACGGGTAATATGCAATATGTCAGTATCTTTGCGCATTTCCTTGGAGAAGGGCGCGAAGGGGGCGGCCAGTTTTACGATACGAATGGCGGCGTCGTCTAGCAGTTTATAGCCCGATGAATGGCGTAGTTCGATGCCGTTTACCGTGCCGTCAGGATTGAGGGCCACGTCCAGGATCAGGCTGCCCGCCAGGTTTTGACGCTTGGCCTCTTCGGGATAATTGAGGTTGCCGATGCGCTCGATCTTATCGCGCCATGCCGCCAGATACGCGGCATCACGGAAGGACTGGCTGCGGGCCGAGATGTAGCGCTCCCGGGGCCGGCGGGTATAGGCCTGGATGGAATCTTTGATATCTGCGTTCAATTTGGCGATTTCCTTGCTGCGCATCATCAGTTCGGCCGCGGACGGTGTTTGGTCCTGTGGACGGGGTTTCTCCTTGGGGGGGGTGACGAGCCGTTCATCCGCTTGTTCCGAGGTGAGGACCTCCACGCTTGGCGCGCTCTGCGGCGGCGTAGCCTGGTGTGGCAGGCTGAGCGTTTCGCTCTTGCCCGGCATGGAGGCGGCCAGCGGGGCGGAGCGGGCTTGGGTGGGGCGGACCCGTTTCTTGACGTTGCCGCTACCGTCTTGATTAGCCTGGGCCAGGTACTCGGCGTCTTCAGTCTTCTTAGTGGTGCTGTTTTGGGCGAGGATGATTTCCAGAGTAGGGCTGGTGTCGGTCTTGGACGGCTGGTCGGCGCTGAATACGATCCCCAGGATCACGATGCCGTGTAGCACCACCGAGAAAAACAGGGTCAACCCCAGCCGGTCGGTGGCGGTGATGACGGAGCCGGGGTGG
The DNA here is from genome assembly GCA_964582585.1 of uncultured Chromatiaceae bacterium. Lineage (GTDB taxonomy): Bacteria > Pseudomonadota > Gammaproteobacteria > DRLM01 > DRLM01 > JARRQJ01. Next base: position 6,082 of record CAZOTG010000037.1, read on the forward strand.
GCGGCGGCGGTCACGGGACGGATACCTCGGGGGCGCTCAGGCGCTTCAGGGCCAGTTGGGTCACCATACCGCTGGTGACGCCGAAAATCACGGCGGCAGTCATCAAAACCGGTAACAGGTGGAACAGCCCGTCATGGGGGATGAACACCCAGTAGGCGGTGAAGAATTGCGTGGCCATATGGGCCAGGGCCGCCAGCAGGCTGTAGCCCACCGGGCCGAAGCCACGGCCCGGCAGCCAGGTGGCGATGCGCAGCACGGCGATACTTGCCACGGCCCCGGACAGGCTCAAGAGAAAGGTGGGTGACAGGAAAGTGCCGATCAACAGGCTGCCGATCAACACCCGCAGCAGGGCCACCCAGGCGGCGGTGCCCCAGCCGAATTGGATCAGCGCCACGATTGTCACCACATTGGCCAGCCCCGGCTTGATGCCCGGCAACGGGCTGGGCAGGGCGCTTTCGGCGATATGGATGGTGATCGCCAGGGCGGTGAGCCAGGCGATGCGGTGGTCTTGGCGGGTGGTGGGGATGCTTAGGTTCATGTTGCCAGCGGTGGATTTAGGGTTACCCCTCAAAATATTCAACGACACAATTGGTAGCGTGCGCTGTGCGCACGCTACATCTGCTAACGGCTTTTTGCGGTGCCGGTTTAGAAATTGATGCTGTCATAACGCCGGTCCCGGCCCAGCACACTGACCATGATGCCGTTGGGCAGGCAGGCGGCCAGTTCCCCGGCGTGGGCCAGCCAGCCGCTGTGCACGCACTGTTTGCCGCGGCAGGGCGAGGAGATGAAGCGCACCCGCCCGTCGCGGACTTCGATGATGCTGTCGCCCAGGGGGCCATGAACCGTGAAACGGCGGTTGCTGGTCAAGGGGACGGTGATGTCTTGCTGGCCGCTGGCGGTGATGCGCACCGCCTCGGCGGGGCCGCCGTCACCCCAGTAACGCATATAAAGCCCCGGCAGCAGGGTGACCGCCAATATCACAACGATCCAATCGGCGCGAGTCATCATGGTTCACCGATTATAACAGTCGGCGGCGGGTCCACCTCGAAATGCAGGCGCGCCGCCAGGTCGGGGGTGGCATAGACCGTGCGGTCGGCGGCCACCAGCATGGCCTGTTTGAGGTGCATGCCACGCACCACCTTAAGCCAGTCCTTTGGGCCCGCCACCATGAGGGCGGTGGAGGCGCCGCCGCCCACGCCGCCGCCGGAATAGATCACCGTGGCTGACATGGCGCCGTCCGGCGGATAACCGTTGCGGGGGTCGATGATGTGGTGGTAGCGCTTGCCCTGATACATGAAGAAGCGTTCGTAGTCGCCGGAAGTGAATACGCTCTCGTCGCCCTGGACCTCGATGGAGGCCAGGATGCCGGGGCCGCGCGGATCGCGGATGCCGATGCGCCATGGCTGGTCGCCCTTGCGGCCGATGGCGCGCAGGTCGCCGCCGGCGTTGACGATGGCGTTGCTCACTTCGTGGTGGCGCAGTTCGTCGATGGCGCGGTCCACGCCGTAACTCTTCACATAGGCGCCGAAGTCCATTTGCAGCGCCGGATTGGCGCTGCTGAGCTCGTTGCCGTTGAAGTGCAGGTCGTCCAGGGTGGGATGCTGCGCCACCAGCTTTTGAATATCCGCCTGCGACGGCGGCGGGATCGTATCGGGACGGTCGTCGCTGTGAAAGCCCCACAGTCCGATCAGTTTGCCGATGGCGGGGTTGAACAGATAACCGCTCTCCCTCGACATGACCTGCGCGCCGCGAATCACCGCGATTTGATCCGGCGCCAGCGTCGCCGTCTCGCCGCGTGCCAGGCGGGCATTGATGTCGGTGAGCGGCCCCGGTTCCCAGGCATGCCAGCGGTGATGCAATTCGTTGAGGGTGTGGATTACCGCCGCCGTGGCCTGTTGCGCCTTATCGTCGTCCACGCCCCACAGGGTGATTTCCACCAGGGTGCCGAATACCAGGATCTGTTCCTGGTGAATCGGTTCCTTGTCGCGGCTGCACGCGGTGAGGGAAAAAGCGAACAGTAAAGCTGACAAATAAAAGATGTAGCGTGCACTGTGCGCACAGTGCACGCTACTTGTACTGCCATGGATGGCGTGAGATTCAGCGGCGGGCAGAGACATTCGTCGCGCGGCGTTTTTGCTCGAGACAGTCCATGAATTGTCCCGCGATGTCCAGGCCGTATAGCGCATCGAGCTCGCGGATACAGGTGGGGCTGGTGACGTTGATCTCGGTGAGGTAGTCGCCGATGACGTCCAGTCCCGTGAACAACAGGCCTTTCTCCCGCAGGGCAGGGCCGACCTGGGTACAGATCCAGCGGTCACGTTCGCTCAAGGGTACGCCGACACCGCTGCCACCCACGGCGAGATTGCCGCGGGTCTCGCCCGGCGCCGGGACGCGGGCCAGGGCATAGGGAACGGGTTCACCGTCTATCATCAGGATGCGTTTGTCGCCGTCGCTGATCTCCGGCAGGTAACGCTGTGCCATTACGTAACGCGAGCCCACCACGGTGAGGGTCTCGATGACCACGTTGATATTGTGATCGCCGCTGTGCAGGCGAAACACCGCGTGGCCGCCCATGCCGTGCAGCGGTTTGAGGATGATGTCCTTGTGTTCCGCGAGAAAGCCGCGGATCTCCTCGGCACTGCGTGTCACCAGGGTGGGCGGCGTGCATTGCGGAAACCACGCGGTGTATAGCTTTTCGTTGGCATCGCGCAGGCTCTGAGGTTTGTTGGCCACCAGCACGCCCGCCGCCTCGGCCAGTTCCAGTATCTGGGTGGCGTAGAGATATTCGCTGTCCACCGGCGGGTCTTTGCGCTTCAGGATGATGTCCAGTTCCGCCAGGGGACGCAATTGGTGGACGCCGAGGTCGTACCAATCGTCGAGACTGTCCCGTACGGTGAGTTCCCGCGTCCAGCCATAGGCCCGGCCGTCACGCAGTATCAGGTCGCCCATCTCCATATAGGAAATCGCCCAGCCGCGTTCCTGTGCGGCGAGCAGCATGGCGAAGGTGCTGTCTTTCTTGGGTTTGATGGCGCCGATGGGGTCCATGACGACGCCTAGATTCAGTTTCGGGTTTCGGGTTTCGGGTTTCGGGTTGGAGTGACTGCTCACAGTTTTTTGCGCTCGCTGCTGGCTACTCGTTACTCGCTACTATTTCCCTAGCCGCCGCCATCAGCGCCAGGCGGGCGATGACACCGTAGGCGTAGAAGCGGTTGGGATGTGAGTCCGGCGCGCGATTGCGGTCCGGGTTGTTGCAGCACTCGGCGAAGGCCAGCGGCTCGAACTCCATGCCCGGGGCGTTGAGATTTTCATCGGGGCCGCGGCCGGTGTGGACCCGGTAGAAACCGCCCACCACGAAGTGGTCGATCATATACACTACCGGCTCCGCCACGGCCTGGTTGTCACTCCAAGTCTCGAAGGTGTAGACGCCTTCCTGCAGGATCACCTTGGTGATCTGCTGGCCGCCCTTGCTGGCGGCCATGCGGGTGCGCTGCTTGCGGTTGAGTTCGCGGATCTCCTGGGAGGAATGCACCATCATCACCCCCATGCCGTAGGTGCCGGCGTCGGCCTTGACCACTACGAAGGGGCGCTTGTCGATGCCGTAGGCATCATACTTGCGCTGGATATTGGTGAGGAGCGCGTCGACGTTTTTCGCCAGGCAGTCTTCGCCCTCGCGCTTGGTGAAATTGATCTCGCCGCACTGCAGAAACAGCGGATCGATGAGCCAGGGGTCGATGTCGATCAACTCGGCGAACTCGCGCGCCACGGCACGATAATGAGTGAAGTGGGTGGATTTGAGGCGACGGGACCAGCCCAGTTCCAAGGGCGGCATCAGGGGTTGCTCCAGGCCTTCCAGGATCGCGGGCCGGCCGTCGGAGAGATCGTTGTTGAGCAGCACCGCACAGGGCATGAAATCTTCCACACCGAGCTTGGTGCCGCTACGCACCAGGGGCTGCAATTGCACGCGGCGCCCAGAAGGTAATTCGATCTCCGTTGCCTGTTGGATGTCCTCCAGCAGCGTGCCGATGCGCACGTCGAAGCCGGCCTTGAGCAGGATGTCGCGCAGCGTGGCCAGGCTCTCCAAATAGAACATATTGCGGGTGTGGCTCTCGGGGATCAGCAGTATCCGCGCCGCCGTGGGACAGACCCGCTCCACCGCGGACTGCACCGCTTGGATGCAAAGGGGCATGAATGCGGAACTGAGATTGTTGAATCCCGCCGGAAATAGGTTGGTATCCACCGGCGCCAGCTTGAAGCCGGCATTGCGTAGGTCCACCGAACAATAGAAAGGCGCCGGCGTCTCCAGCCACTGGCTGCGGAACCACGCTTCGATGGCTGGTTGGCGCGCCAGCAGGTGCTGCTCAATAGTGAGCAGGGGCCCGGTGAGGGCGGTGGTGAGATGGGGTACGGCGTGCAAGTGTTCGATGCTCATAGGTTTACCACCAGTCGTTGTGCTCCCTGAGCAGGGATCGGGGTGGCGCAATCATAGCAAATAAATCGTGGAGAAACCCCTGGAACAATTAAGGGAATGGGTCATGATCCGGCCTTACGGGGTATGCACTGCCGCGCCGACCGCCCATATGCTAGTGAAAATCCCCCCATGCCCCCAGTATCGCCGCCAGGGCGGCCACGGCCGCGGTCTCGGTGCGCAGGACCCGCGGGCCCAGCCGCAGGCCCAAGTAGTTTGACTGCGCTGCCCATTGGAGTTCCTGGTCTGAGAGTCCGCCCTCGGGTCCGATGAGCAAGGTGACGGGTCCGTCGGGCGCCGGGAGTTGCGCCAGGGAACGGTCGGCATCGGGGTCCAGCACCAGGTGCAGCCCTTCGCCGGGCGCCGCCAGCCACTGCGCCAGGGTGACGGGCGTGTCGACCTGCGGGATGCGGTTGCGGCCGCATTGCTCGCAGGCGCCGATCACCACCCCTTGCCAGTGCCTCACCCGCTTGTCCAGGCGCTCGCCGTCGAGGCGCACGCCGCAGTGCTCGGTGAACAGCGGGATGATGCGGCTCACCCCCAGCTCCACCGCCTTCTGGATGGTGTAGTCCATGCGCTCGCCGCGGGAGATGCCCTGGGCCAGCCATAATTGCAGTGGCGGCTCACGCTCTTTATCGTGGAAGGCGCCGACTTCGACGGTCACGCGGTGTTTGTTCACGGTGCTGATGGCGGCTTCGAATTCGCCGCCTTGGCCGTTGAACAGGGTCAACGGTGCGCCTACGGGCAGGCGTAAGACGCGCGCTACGTGATTGGCGGCGGCTTCGCTCAATTCGGCGTGGCCGCCAGTGGCCAACGATGCGGGGTGATGGATGCGGGGGATACGCATAAAATAAACAATCGGCTTTTGAGTTTGAGCATACAGTATAGCGTCGAAAGTTAATTGAGTTAGATTGATTTAATGATTACTCGAATCGCCTGCGGCGATGATTTTGATTGAATCGCGGTCCCGTCCGCGAGGACGGGTGACTTTCTTTTG